>NZ_JBEZDN010000048.1:49940-53453 GCF_040648315.1 Pseudonocardia sp. NPDC049154 | reverse complement strand
CGTCCGCCGAGGAAGTCCTTCGCCCGGCAGTAGACGAGCACGCCGGCGTTCATCGTCTCGCCGCGCTCGGGCCGCGGCACGACCTGCAGCACCGCACGGGCGAGCCACTGGTCCGGGGCGGCGAGCTCCGCGCGCGAGGGCAGCGTGTTCGGCGAGTTCCAGACCTTGTTGAAGCCGTCCATGCCGGCGGCGCCCACCACGTGCTTCGTGAACGCCGAGCCCACGGCGTACTGCTTGACCTTGGCCTCGACGCCGAGCAGCGCGCGCAGCACGCGGTCGACGATCCCGCCGCCGCGCCGGCGCACGGTGAACCGCGCCCGGATGGTCTCGACGGTGGGGACGACCTCGCGACCGGCCGCGTCCATGACGTGGTCCGCGTGCCCCTCCAGCAGCGTGGTCAGCGCGATCAGCCGGTCCAGCACCGCGCGCTGCTCCGGGCCCTGCAGCAGCTCGACCAGCGCCAGCGAGTCCCCCTTGGCCGCCTTGAAGGCCCGCACCGCTTCCGGCAGGCGTTCGATCATGGCGCTGCCGTTGGCCGTGCTCATCGACAGGAACCGGCCGACCTCGGCGGCGAAGTGGTCGCGCAGCCAGGGCACGGCGGTGAACTGCAGCCGGTGCGTGGCCTCGTGCAGGCAGACCCACAGGCCGAAGTCCTCGGACGGGACGTCGAGGGCCTGCTGGGCGGCGTAGACGTTGGGGGCGACGAGCAGCAGCCTGCCGTCCTTGGCCGGCCCGCCGAACGGGTCGTACTGGCCCAGCACCCGGGCGCCGACGAAGGCGAGCACCCCGCCGATCTGGAGGCCGGAGGTGGTGGAGGTGACCGCGCGGGTCGCCCGGGCGGTGCGCGGGAGCCGGGCGCCCGCGGTGAGCTCGGCCATCCCGTCGACGGCCGCGGCGGCCCACGCCGGCCGGTCGACGACGTCCGCGGGCAGCAGGGGCAGCCCCTCGCCCAGCCCGGTCACGGCCCGGACGTGCCCCTCCGCCACGGCCGCGTCCTTGCGCAGCCGCTCGACCAGCTCGGTCGCGACGGCGGCGCTCACGGGCGGGCCGGCGGGGACCAGGCGGGCGGCGGTGCGCCGGGCCAGGCCCCAGTTCACGGGCAGGCCGGACACGGTGTCGGGCTCGGGGGTCGACACGTCGGCGCCGGCGGAACCGGTGGGGGCGTTCACCCGCGCCACGCTACGCGGGAGTCAGCGACAGCCGCAGCGGCTCAGCGTGGCCGCAGCGGCTCAGCGACAGCCGCAGCGGCTCAGCGTGGCCGCGATGGTGTCGAGCCGCGGCCGCACGGTGGCCGGGGACTGGCCGTTGGACATCAGCGCGAAGACGAGCAGTCGGCCGTCGACGTCCGTGACCACGCCGGCCAGCGCGCTCACCCCGGTGAGGGTGCCGGTCTTGGCCCGCACCACACCCCGGCCCGCGGAGGCGCTGCCGGTGGCGAACCGGTCGTCGAGCGTGCCGTCGCCGCCCGCGACCGGGAGCCCGGAGACGATCGGGCGCAGGAACTCGGTGCCCTCCCCAGGGCCGGCGGGCGCGGCGGCGGCCGCCAGGATCGCGCCGAGCAGCCGCGGCGGCACCCGGTCCTCGGTGGAGAGCCCGCTGCCGTCGGCCATGTGGGCGCCGGTGACGTCGAACCCGGACTGGGACAGCGCGGCCAGGACCTGCTCGGAGGCGCCGGCGAACGAGGGATCGGCCTTGCGGCTGAGCGCGACGTCCCGGGCCAGGGTCTCCGCGAGGACGTTGTCCGAGCTGGTCATCAGGTGCTCGACCAGCGACGACACGGGCGCCGAGTAGACCTGGCCGAGCGGCTTCGCGTTCGCCGGGGCGGTGCCCTCGGTGACCGCCGACGCCGACAGGCCCAGCTTCTTCGCGAACGCCTCGCCCGCGTCGACCGCCGGGGTGGTGGTGCGGGGGCCGTCCTGCAGCGTCGGGTCGAGCCGGCCGCCGTCGAGCATCAGCGGCACGATCGGCGTGACGTTGCCGCCCGGGATGTCCGCCGGGTCCCAGCCGGGCGCGAGCACCGGCCCGGTCCACGCGCTGGTGTCGACCACGACCGAGGTGACCTTCTGCCCGGCCGTCACCTTCTGCACGGCGGCGACGAGGTCGTCGAGCCGGGCGGGCTCGGGGTAGGTGCCGGTGCTGCCCTCGGGCAGCGCGGTGAGCGTGGGGTCGCCGCCCCCGACGAGCACGACCTGCCCCGGTTCGGCGCCGGCGACGGCGCGGGTGACGAGCCGATCGGTCGGGTCGAGGGTCAGCAGGGTGGCCGCGGCCGTCAGGAGCTTGCCGGTACTGCCCGGAACGAGAGGCTCCTCCGGTGATTGCTGCCACAGCGGCGCGGTCGGGGACCCCGCACCGGCCTGCGCCGCCGGGTCGACGACGACGCCGGCGAAGTCGCCGAGCGCGTTCGACGAGGCGAGCGGGTCGAGCACCGAACCCAGCCCGGCGGAGCTCGGCAGGGGCGCGTCGGCGCGCAGGCCGGTGAGCTGCGGGACCGGCGTGGGCAGATCCTTCTCGGCCCGGGCCGCGCGGGTGAGCCCCAGGTCGGACAGCACATTCGGGGCCTGGACGGCCACCGCACCACCCGTGGCGGCGGCGAGCGCCAGGACGACGAGGACCACGAGGACGATCCGCCCCGGCTTCGTCGGCAGCCTCAGGGTGTCGCCGATCCGGCGGCCCAGTCCCACCTGCCCACCGCTCCCTCCGACCGCTGACACCGGCGGCGCCGGCCCCGGTCCCCGGCCCCGGCCGGTCACGACCGGCGCGACGCGGTCCCCCACACTAGAGGTAGTCGCCGCGCCGTCACCGTCGCGGCCTGCACCAGTCACGACCTGAAGGCACGACCGACCACAAGGAGCATCCCGTGGACTTCGACGTTCTCATCGAGATCCCCAAGGGCGGCCGGAACAAGTACGAGGTGGACCACAAGAGCGGCCGGCTCCGCCTCGACCGGACGCTGTTCACCGCCACCCAGTACCCGGCGGACTACGGCTTCATCGAGGACACCCTCGGCGAGGACGGGGACCCGCTCGACGCGCTGGTGCTCGTCCAGGAGCCGACCTTCCCGGGCTGCCTGATCCGCTCCCGCGCGATCGGCATGTTCCGGATGAAGGACGAGAAGGGCGGCGACGACAAGGTCCTCTGCGTCCCGGCCGACGACCCGCGCCAGGAGCACCTGCGCGACATCCACCACCTGCCCGAGTTCGACCGGGCGGAGATCCAGCACTTCTTCGAGATCTACAAGACCCTCGAGCCGGGCAAGAGCGTCGAGGGCGCCTCGTGGGTCGGCCGCGCCGACGCCGAGCGCGAGATCAAGGCCTCGTGGGAGCGGGCGCGCGTGGCCGCCGAGGCCGAGGCGGCCGAGGGCGAGTCCGCCGAGCACTGAGCACGGGGACGGGACGGGGGGGGGGGGGGGGGCGCGGCCACGCCCCCCCCACCGGCGGCGGGGGTCGGGGCCCGCGCCGCGTGGGGGGGGGGCGCGCCCCCGCGGGGGCGCCGCGCCAGGGGACGGCGGCTCCC
>NZ_JBEZDN010000048.1:40341-49930 GCF_040648315.1 Pseudonocardia sp. NPDC049154 | reverse complement strand
GCCGCCGCGCGCCGCCCGGGCGCCCGTCCGCTCCGCCGCCCGCGGGGGCGGCGCCCGCCCCCCCCCCCCCCCCCCCCACCACTGCTCCTCCATGCCGGTCGTGAAGCGGCCGAGCAGCCGGGTGAGCATGGCCCGCTCCTCCGGTGTCCAGCCGGCCATGATCGCGGCGATCCGCTCGTTGCGGAGCCGCCGGTTCTCCGCGAACACCCGCTCGCCCTCCGCCGTCGCGGCGACGAGGAAGGCGCGCCCGTCCTCCGGGTCCGGGGTGCGCGCCACGTAGCCCAGCCGCACGAGCTGCGCGACCTGCCGGCTCACCGTCGAGGGGTCGGAGTGCACCATCTCGGCGAGCGCGCCCGTGCGCCGCGGGCCGCCCTTCACCAGGTGCACCAGCAGCAGGTACGCCGCGCGGTCGACGGCGTCGGGGTTCGCGGCCTGGTGCTGCGCCTGGGCGCGGTCGACCAGCCGGATGAGACGGACGAGCTGGGTGCCCAGCTCGTCCGCCTCGTCCACCCCGTACGGGTCGGGGCTGTGGGGGTCGAGGCCCACGGACACCTCAGACGCGCTCGAAGAGTGCGGCGAGGCCCTGCCCGCCGCCGATGCACATCGTCTCCAGCCCGAACCGGGCGTCGCGGCGGACCATCTCCCGGGCCAGGGTGGCCAGGATCCGGCCGCCTGTCGCGCCGACCGGGTGGCCCAGCGAGATCCCGGAGCCGTTGACGTTCATCCGGTCGAAGTCGCTCGGGGTGAACCCCCACTCCCGGGTGCACGCCAGGACCTGGGCGGCGAACGCCTCGTTCAGCTCGATCAGGTCGACGTCCTTGAGCGCCACCTCGGCCTGGTCGAGGGCCTTCGCGACGGCCGGGACCGGGCCGATGCCCATGGTCTTGGGCTGCACCCCGCCCACGCCCCAGGAGACCAGCTTGACCAGCGGGCGCAGGCCCAGCTCGGCGGCCTTCTCCGGGGAGGTGACGATGCAGATCGCTGCGCCGTCGTTCTGCCCCGACGCGTTGCCCGCGGTGACCGTGGCCGCCTCGTCCTGCTTGCCCATGATCGGACGCAGCTTGGCCAGGGTCTCCACGCTCGAGTCCGGCCGGATGTGCTCGTCGGCCTCCACGACGGTGTCGCCCTTGCGGCCCTTCACCGTGACCGGGACGATCTCGTCGGCGAACCGGCCCTCGGCCTGCGCCGCCGCCGCCCGCTGGTGGCTGCGGACCGCGAACTCGTCCTGCTCCTCGCGCGGGATCGAGTACTCCTTGCGCAGGTTCTCCGCGGTCTCGATCATCCCGCCCGGCACCGGGTAGTGATCGCCACCCGCCGTGACGCGGCCGCGGGCGAGCGAGTCGTGCAGCATCACCCCGGGCCCGCCCTTGGCGCCCCAGCGCATCGCGGTGGAGTAGAACGACGCGTTGGACATCGACTCCGCGCCACCGGCGAGCACCACCTCGCTGGCCCCGGTCTGGACCTGCATCGCGGCGTAGAGCACCGCCTGCAGGCCCGACCCGCAGCGCCGGTCGATCTGCAGCCCCGACGCCGTGACCGGCAGCCCCGCGTCCAGCGCGGCCACCCGGCCGATCGCCGGCGAGTCCATCGTGGGGTAGCAGTTGCCCAGCAGCACGTCGTCGACCGACTCCGGCGGCAGACCGGTGCGCTCCATCAGCGCCGCGATCACGGTCGACGCCAGCGTCTTCACCGGCACGTCCCGCAGGGACCCGCCGAAACCCCCCACCGGGGTCCGCAGCGGCTCGCAGATCACCGCGTCGCGCATGATGTCTCTCCTCTCCCGGCCGCCCGACTCAGACGTACTGGCGGGTCAGCCACTCGGCGACGACCGCAGGCCGCTCCGAGCCCTCCAGCTCCACCGTGACCTTGGTGGTCAGCTGGACGGCGCCGTCCTTGGTGTCCTCGACGTCGACGAGCTCGACGACCCCGCGGACCTTGCTGTCCACGGGCACGGGCGCGGTGAACCGCACCTTGTTCAGGCCGTAGTTGATGCCCATCCGGACGCCCTCGATCGAGTAGACGTCCTTCACCAGGACCGGCAGCAGCGACAGGCTGAGGAATCCGTGCGCGATGGTCTTGCCGAAGGGGCCCTCGGCCGCCTTCGCCGCGTCGACGTGGATCCACTGGTGGTCGCCCGTGGCCTCGGCGAACTGGTCGATGTGCTTCTGCTCGACCGTGACCCACTCCGACTCGCCGAGCCGGGTGCCCTTGGCCTCGCGGACCTCGTCCACACCGTTGAAGACGCGCATCGAACCACCTCGTGAAGTGCGTGCAGTACCTGCCTGGTTTCCGCCCGCAACCCTGCCACATCGGAGAGGGTCCGGAGGGCGTCCGTGGCCGACCCCACGGCGGCCCCGCGGGCCTTCAGCGCGCGAACGTCCCGCGCAGCTCGAGGCGCGCCGGGGCCCCCGCACCGGGCTCGACGCCGCCCGCCGGGGCGAGGGCCGCGGCCAGCCGGATCTCGATCTTCCGGCCGGGCAGCGGCCGCATCCGGAACACACCCTGTACCCGGTGCGCCGCGCCCTCGGGCGGCGGCGGCACCTCCGCCGGGGCGGCCAGCGCGGGACCGGCCCGCAGCAGGCCGCGGACCGCGACGACGTCGTGCCGGACCCGGCGCAGGTCGGCGCAGGCGAGCCAGCGGGGGCCGGCGGGGGCGTCCTCCCCGGGCTCCCCGTCGTCGGGTTCCGCGTCCGGCCGGCCGGTGAACTCGACGCTCAGCTCGGGATCCGCGCCGAACACCGGCAGCACCAGCACGCCCCAGCCGACGGCGGCGGGCAGGTCCTCCCCGCCCGGCCGGCGGATCAGCGCGTCGGCGGAGACGACGTCGAGCAGGTGCACGGCCGACGCGCCGGGGTCCGGCGAGCGCGCGGGATCGGTGAGCTCGGCCGTCATGCAGCCCACCTCCTCGCCACCCGCGGATCGCCACTCCCCGCCGGGCGACGGGCCGATCGCACTCCGGCCGCACAACGACCGAGCGCGTTCGAGGTTTTTCTCCGGAATCGACGGAAAAGGCACGGCGACCGCATTCCGTGACCGCTCGACCACGGAACCGCACCCGATCGTGCGGCGCGACCGGGGATCGTCGGTACGCTCGTCACCTGCGGCTCCGTCGGCCACGTCACATCACCCACCCGTCCGAGCCATGATCGGGCCGCTTCCGGGTCACGTCCGCCGCGACCCATTCCGGGCCGCCCCCGCGATCATCGGTTACCTGCAGGAAATACCGCGGCCCTCCCGATTCCGTACCGTTCCCGCGTGCGGACCTGGCGGGCGGTGATCGGGGTGGCGGCGCTGGCCGCGGGCCTCGTACTCCCCGCGGGGGCCGCGGCCGCCGACCCGTCGTCCAGCCCCGCACCCGGTTCCACGGTGGCCTCGGTGCCGGACCGGGTGAGCGTGGCCGTCGGGCCGGCGGAGCCGCGAGCCGAGGTGACGATCCTCGTGACGGACGCGGCGGGCGTGCGCCGGGACGTAGGCGACCCCGTGCTCCGCGCGGGTACCGCGACCGTCGACCTGGACGGCGGGCTCACCGCCGGCAGCTACACCGTGGACTGGCGGGTGACGGACGGCGCGGGCACCCGCAGCGGCACCTTCCTGTTCGCCGTCGCCCCGGCCGCCGCGGCCTCGGTCCCGGCGGCCGCGGTCACCGACCTGGCCGGCTCCGCGGCGGTGGGGCTGGCCGCAGGCCTGCTGCTGCTCGTCGGCGGCGCGGCGACGCTGCTCGCACGGGCTCGATAGCGGGCGCCACCGGGGGCGGTGGGTGGCTATCCCGGCACGCTCCGCGACGGGTACTGCTCCGTTCGGCGTGCCCGGTGCCTGCGCACTACTCTGCGCTGGCGAACCGTCGACCGGGGGTGGGGCAGGGCATGGACCAGGGGACGGTCCAGGGGGCGGCCCGGCAGCGGCCCGCCGGGATGGTCCACGAGGGCGTCCCCTACCGCGAGCCCGCGCTCCTGGCCCGTGAGCTGCACGCACCCGTCGACGAGGCCCTCCGCGACGGGGGGCGGGTCGTCGCCGTCCTCGACGGGCCGAACCGCGCCGCGCTCGAGTCCGTGCTCGGGTCCGCCGCGTCCGACGTCGAGTGGCGGGACCCCGCCGAGGTGCACCGCGTCCCGGCCTTCACCGTCGCGAGCCGTTGGGCGCGGTCGATCCGCCGCGACCCGCACCCCGACGCGCGCACCACCGTCATCGCCCAGCACCTGGACCTGCCCGGGGTCGAGCGCGGGCACTGGATCCGGCTCGACGCGGCCCTCAACGTCGCCCTCGACGGCCTGCCCGTCACCATGCTCTGCCCGTGCCCCGCCGACGGCGACCTGGACCTGGTGCGCGCCACGCACCCGGCGATGCGGGTCGGCGGGCAGAGCCTCCCGACGGGGAGCCTGCGCGACCCGGTCCAGATCCTGGCCGACTACCCGCCGCCGCCCCCGCCAGACCTGGGGCCGGCTGTCGCCGAGCTGGAGGTGACCCTCGCCGGGCTCCCGGCCGTCCGGCACCTGGTCGCCGAGACCGCGCCGCGGGCCGGCCTGGACCCCGAGCACACCGCGGACCTCGTCCTCGCGGTCAACGAGATCGCCACGAACAGCGTCGAGCACGGGCCGGGCCGCGGCAGGCTGCGGCTGTGGACGCGGAACGGGCTGGTCGCCGAGGTGCACGACGTCGGCCGTATGGCCATACCGTTCCCCGGCATGGTGGCGCCGCCCGCGGCGGGCGCGCGCGGGCGTGGGCTCTGGCTCGCCTCCGAGCTCAGCGACGTCCTGCAGGTCTGGAGCGACGCGTCCGGCACCACCGTCCGGCTGCTCGTCGAGCCGCACCGCGGGGCGGGCTGAGCCGTGGAGCAGGACGGGCCGGTGGCCCGCTTCGTCGCACTCGTCGCCCGGGCCGAACCGGCGCTCGACGAGGCCGCCCTGGCCCTGGCGGCCGGCGCGGACCCGGACCTCGACCCCGCTCCCTGGCTCGCCGAGCTGGACCGGCTGGCCGAGGGCGTCGACTCCGTGCCCGCCCTGGTGCGGCGGCTCTTCGTCGAGGAGGGTTTCACCGGCAACAGCACGGACTACGGCGACCCGCGCAACTCGCTGCTGCCGCAGGTGCTCACCCGCCGCACCGGGATCCCGATCACGCTGTCCGTGGTCGCGATCGAGGTGGCCCGCCGGGCGGGCATCCGGCTGGAGGGCATCGGGATGCCCGGGCACTTCCTGGTGCGGGTGGCCGACACCGAGCAGTACCTCGACGTGTTCGACGGCGGCCGCCGCATGGACCGCGCCGGCTGCGAGGAGCGCTTCCGGGCCGTCACGGGGTCGGCCGCGCCCTTCGGACCGGACATGCTGCCCCGCACGTCGACCCGGGACATCCTCGTGCGGATGCTGGAGAACCTGCGGGCGGTGTACCGGACCCGGGGCGGCCCCGCGGACCGCGAGTGGGTGCTGCGGATGCGGCTGGCGGTGCGGCCGGACGAGGAGCGGCTCGTCGAGCTCGGCGAGGTCCTGGGCACCCAGGCCCGCTGGGACGAGGGCGCCCGGCTGATCACCGCCTACCTGGCCGGCGGCACGCACCCGCCGGAGCGGGAGGAACGCCTGCTCCGCACCGCGCGCTCCCTGCTGGCCCACCTCAACTAGCGCAGCGCACGCCGCGTCGGATGCCAGGCGACTGAATTAGGGTCGGTGGCGTGCGCGCCCTGATCACGAACGACGACGGCATCGCCTCCCCCGGGCTGCACGCCCTCGCCCGCGGCGCCCTCGCGGCCGGCTTCGACGTCACCGTCGCCGCGCCGCACGTCGACTCGACGGGCGTGGGGGCGTCCGTGTTCGCCGTGGCCGAGGGCCGCCGGGTGAAGGTGCACCCGCAGGTGCTGCCCGGGCTCGAGCAGGTCCCGGCCTTCTCGGTGGAGGCCCACCCGGCGTTCATCGTGCACGCCGCCGGCGACGGCTGGTTCGACCCGCGGCCGGACATCGTGCTGTCCGGGATCAACGTCGGCGCCAACGTCGGGCACGCGGTGATCCACTCCGGGACGGTCGGGGCGGTGCTCACCGGTGCCCTCAAGGGCTGGTCGGGCCTGGCGACGTCGCTGGACTGCGGCCTGCGCGGCCGCGACGGCGCGCACTGGGAGTCCGTGGTGGAGCTCCTGCCGGAGGTGCTCGAGGTGCTGCTCGCCCGCCCGCGCGGCACCGTGCTCTCGCTGAACGTCCCGGACCGGCCCGCCGCCGACATCGGGCCGTTGCGGGAGGCGGAGCTGGCCCACTTCGGCTCGGTGCAGGTGCGGGTGGAGCACGAGTCGGGCGTGGACGGCGCGCCGGGCACGCTGCTCACCACGGTCTCCGAGCCCGACGAGATCCCTGCCGAGGGCACGGACGTCGCCCTGCTCGCCCAGGGCCACCCCACGCTCAGCGAGCTGCGCTCGGTCTCCTCGGTCCCCGGTCTGCTCGACGGCCGCTGACCACGTTCCGTCACCACGGAGCCGTGACCACGCCTCCTCAGCGGCACCGCGCGTTCTTCTCGACGTCGCCGGACGGGGCCGCAGTGACTCCCGTGACACGAGTGACCCCCGGATCAGGGGTGATCAATGACACAGGTCACACTATGTCGATGACGGACGGGCAGCAGCGGCACGAGTGGTCCACCCGCTTCGCGCGGGCCGTGGCGGAGGAGATCCGGGGCGGCGTCGCCACCGGTGCCCTCACCTGGGCCGAGGCCGATCAGCTGCTGGCCCGGCTGCGCACCGTCGTCGAGCAGGCGCTGGAACCGCTGCCGGTGGGCTGAGTCCGCCGGCCCGGGAGGCTAGTGCTCGTCGCGCCCGGTGAGCAGCTCCTCGAGCTGGTCCGCCATCTTCACGACCAGCTGGAAGGGCCGGTCGAAGGCCGGCAGCTCGCCCTCGTGCAGCGGGATGGAGTGCCGGAACACGACCACGCCCTCCTCCGCCGCGACGCCGCCGACGACCGACTCGCCCGCCTTCTCCAGCAGCGTGGGCAGGTCGAGGTCGCCGAGCTTGCCCACCGGCGAGACGATCTGCGCCCAACCGTCGCCGTCCTCGCCCGTCACGCTGCGGACGATCACCAGCTGGGTGCGCTCCCCCGTGGTGGGCAGGTTGAACCACAGCTCGGTGTCGGTCGAGCGCATCACCTCGTACCGCACCCGCACGTAGGACACCAGATCGGTCCAGCTGGCCACGTCGGCTCCTCCCCCGGTCCGCCGGGCCCTGCTGCGGGCCCGGCGCGAGGGCAACCTACCGCGTCCCGGACGGGCGCCTACAGACCCAGGTGCCGGGCGATCAACATGCGCTGGACCTCGGAGGTCCCCTCGCCGATCTCCAGGATCTTGGCGTCCCGGTAGAAGCGGCCGACCGGGTACTCGTTCATGAAGCCGTAGCCGCCGAAGATCTGCGTGGCGTCCCGGGCGTTGTCCATCGCGGCGTTGGAGGACACCAGCTTCGCGATGGCCGCCTCCTTCTTGAACGGCTGGCCCTTGAGCATCTTGGCCGCGGCCGCGTAGTAGGCCAGGCGCGCGGTGTGCGCCCGGACCTCCATGTCGGCGATCTTGAACTGGATCGCCTGGTAGTGGCCGATCGGGTGGCCGAAGGCCTCGCGCTCGTGGGCGTAGCGCAGCGACTCGTCGACGCAGCCCTGCGCCAGCCCGACGGAGAGCGCGGCGATCGCGATGCGCCCCTCGTCGAGGATGGACAGGAACTGGGCGTAGCCGCGGCCGCGCTCGCCGAGCAGGTTCTCGGCCGGCACCCGGACGTCGTCGAAGAACAGCTCGCGGGTGTCCGACGCCGACCAGCCGACCTTGGAGTACTTCTCGCTCACCGTGAACCCGGGCGTCCCGGACGGCACGACGATCGCGGAGATCTCCTTCTTGCCCTCCCGCTCGCCGGTGACCGCCGTGACGGTGACGATCTCGGTGATGTCGGTGCCGGAGTTGGTGATGAAGCACTTCGACCCGTTGATCACCCACTCGTCGCCGTCGAGCTTGGCGGTGGTGCGGGTGGCGCCGGCGTCGGAACCGCCACCGGGCTCGGTCAGCCCGAACGCGCCGAGCTTCTCGCCCGCCGCGAGCTGCGGCAGCCACTTCGCCTTCTGCTCGTCGCTGCCGAACCGGCTGATCGGCATGGCGCCCAGCGAGACGCCCGCCTCCAGGGTGATCGCGACGGAGGAGTCGACCCGGGCCAGCTCCTCCAGGGCGAGGCAGAGGGCGAAGTAGTCGCCGCCCATGCCGCCGTGCTCCTCGGCGATCGGCAGGCCGAACAGGCCCATCGCGCCCATCTTGCGCACCAGGTCGTACGGGAAGTCGCCGCGCTCGTAGAACTCCCCGATGACCGGGGCGACCTCCTTCTGCGCGAAGTCCTCGACGGTCGCCCGCAGTGCCGCGTGCTCCTCGGACAGCTCACCATAGGAATCAAACGCTGCCATCGGTGTCTCCTTCTGCATCGACGACGAGGAGGACGGCGTCCTTCGCGACCGTCCCGCCGGGGCGCGCGCGCAGCTCGCGGACCGTGCCGTCGACGGGCGCGGTGAGCACGTGCTCCATCTTCATGGCCTCGACCACGACGAGCGTCTGCCCGGCCGTGACCTGCTGGCCCTCGGTGACCTCGACGACGGTCACGGTGCCGGGCATCGGGGAGAGCACCGGCCCGCCCGCCCCGGCAGCGGCCTCCTCGGCCGCGGCCTCGAGGGCCTCCTGCTCGCGGATCGCCCAGGTCGACCCGTCGCGTCCGATCCAGTGGACGTCGGTCTCGTCCCGGGCGACCGCGTAGTTCCTGGTCACACCTCCCTGTGAGTGCGAAACGCCGCTAGAGGGGCTGTCGGCACTCACGAGGTGGGTCGACGTGCGGAAGGGCTCGCCGCCGTCGACGGACAGCTCGGCGTCGGCGGCGCGTCCGCGGGAGCGGACCTCGACCGGCTCGTGCCCGGCGACGACCAGGCGTCGGGTGGTCCAGGCCGCCTCGCCGATCCGCCAGCCGCCGGGGATGTCGAACGGGTCGACCAGCTCGCCGTGCGGCTCCAGGTCGAGCAGGGCCAGCCCGGTGGCGACCCCGACGACGTCGGCGGGCAGGTCGTGGGTGGTCAACGCTTCGAGACGGCGTCCGACCAGCCCGGTGTCGAGGTCCCCGGCCCGGACGTCCGGGTCGGCGAGCAGCGCGCGCAGGAACCCGATGTTGGTGCCCAGCCCGAGCAGCACGGTCTCGCCCAGCGCGGCGTCGAGCCGGCGCAGCGCCTCGGCCCGGTCCGCGCCGTGCGCGATGATCTTCGACAGCATCGGGTCGTAGTCCGATCCGACGACCCCGCCCTCGGCGATCCCGGAGTCCACCCGGACGCCGGGCAGCCCGGTCGGTTCCCGCAGGGCCAGGATCCGCCCGCCGGTGGGCAGGAACCCCGCGGCCGGGTCCTCAGCGTAGACCCGGACCTCGATCGCGTGCCCGCGCGGGGTGAGCTCGGCCGGCCACGGCGCCCGTTCGCCCGCGGCCACCCGCAGCTGCGCCTCGACCAGGTCGACGCCGTAGACCTGCTCGGTCACCGGGTGCTCGACCTGCAGCCGGGTGTTCATCTCCATGAAGAACCAGTCCAGTCGGGGGGGGGCGCCCCCCCCCCGAACAGAAGATCGG
>NZ_JBEZDN010000048.1:21327-40331 GCF_040648315.1 Pseudonocardia sp. NPDC049154 | reverse complement strand
GCCTTGCGCCCGGCTTAAGACCTGCTCGGACCCCGGGGCGTCGACCCGCCCCGGGGTTAAATACCACATCAACACCCCGTCCGGGGGGGGGCCCCCCCCCCCCGACGACCCCCCGGAAAGACCTTCGCGGGCCGCGCTTCCGTCGACGATGAACTCCACGGTGCCCGCGCCGACGTACCCGCACGCCCGCGCGGCCTCACACGCCGCCCGGCCCATCGCCTCCCGCTGCTCGGGAGTGAGCAGCGGCGACGGGGCCTCCTCGACGATCTTCTGGTGCCGCCGCTGCAGCGAGCACTCCCGCTCACCGAGGTGCACCACGTTGCCACAGGCGTCGGCCAGCACCTGGATCTCGATGTGCCGCGGGGTGGTGATCAACCGCTCGACCAGGAGGGTGTCGTCGCCGAACGAACCGCGCGCCTCGCGGCGGGCCGAGGCGATCGCGTCGGCCAGGTCCTCCGCCCGGTGGACCTCGCGCATGCCCTTGCCGCCGCCACCGGCGGAGGGCTTGAGCAGCACCGGGAACCCGACCTGCTCCACGGCCAGGGCCAGGTCGGCGTCGGAGAGCCCGACCCCGTCCGAGCCCGGGACCACCGGCACCCCGGCCTTGGCCACGGTCTGCTTGGCGCGGATCTTGTCGCCCATCGCCTCGATCGCCGACGACGGCGGGCCGACGAACACGATCCCGGCCGCCTCGCACGCCGCGGCGAACGCGGTGTTCTCGCTCAGGAAGCCGTAGCCGGGGTGGATGGCCTCCGCCCCGGTGGCTTTCGCCGCCTCGATCACGGTGTCGATCGCCAGGTAGGACTCCGACGCGGCCGCGGGACCGAGCCGCACCGCGACGTCCGCGGCGGCGACGTGCGGGGCCCCCGCGTCGGCGTCGGAATACACGGCCACGGACCGGATGCCCAGCGCGCGCAGGGTGCGGATCACCCGGACCGCGATCTCCCCGCGGTTCGCCACGAGCACGGTGGAGAACATCAGCACCCCTCCCCGGACGACGAGCGAGCGGCCCTCTCGCTCACTAGGTACGAGCGAACGCGCCGTTCGCTCATCGACAGTCGGTGCATGTCACTCACATCCGGAAGACGCCGAAGGCCGGGTCGCCCAGCGGGGCGTTCGCGGCGATCGACAGGCTCAGGCCCAGGACCGTGCGGGTGTCGGCGGGGTCGATCACGCCGTCGTCCCAGATCCGGGCGGTGGAGTAGTAGGGGTGGCCCTGCGTCTCGTACTGGGCGCGGATCCGCTCCTTGAGCTCCTCCTGCGCCGCCGCGTCCCCGTTGCCCGCGCCCGACCCGACCGCGCCGAGCACCGTCGCGGCCTGCTCACCACCCATGACTGAGATCCGGGCGTTGGGCCACATGAACAGGAACCGCGGCGAGTACGCCCGCCCGCACATCGCGTAGTTCCCCGCGCCGAACGACCCGCCGATCACCACCGTCAGCTTCGGCACCCGAGTCGACGCGACCGCGGTGACCAGCTTGGCGCCGTTGCGGGCGATGCCGCCGGCCTCGTACTCCCGGCCAACCATGAACCCGGTGATGTTCTGCAGGAACACCAGCGGGATCCCCCGCTGGTCGCACAGCTCGATGAAGTGCGCACCCTTCATGGCCGACTCGGAGAACAGGATCCCGTTGTTGGCGATGATCCCCACCGGGTGGCCGTGGATGTGCGCGAAGCCCGTGACCAGCGTCGTGCCGTACTCCGCCTTGAACTCGTGGAACCGCGACCCGTCCACCACACGCGCGATCACCTCGCGTACGTCGTACGGGATCCGGGAGTCCGTCGGCACCGCCCCGTACAGCTCGCCCGGGTCCACCACCGGCGCCTCGGTCGGCTCCCGCTCCCACGGCGGCGCCACCCGGCCAGATCCACGCGGCCCGAGCGTCCCCACGATCGACCGGACGATCCGCAACGCGTGCGCGTCGTCGTTCGCGAGGTGGTCGGTCACCCCGGAGATCTTCGAGTGCAGGTCCCCGCCGCCCAGCTCCTCGGCCGTGACCACCTCACCGGTCGCCGCCTTCACCAGCGGCGGCCCACCCAGGAAGATCGTCCCCTGGTTGCGGACGATCACCGCCTCGTCGCTCATGGCCGGCACGTACGCCCCGCCCGCGGTGCACGAGCCCAGCACCGCCGCGATCTGCGGGATCCCCTTCCCCGACATCTGCGCCTGGTTGTAGAAGATCCGCCCGAAGTGCTCCCGGTCCGGGAACACCTCGTCCTGCGCCGGCAGGTACGCCCCACCCGAGTCCACCAGGTACACGCACGGCAGCCGGTTGTGCAGCGCCACCTCCTGCGCCCGCAGGTGCTTCTTCACCGTCATCGGGTAGTAGGTGCCCCCCTTGACCGTGGCGTCGTTGGCCACGATCACGCACTCCCGGCCTGCGACCCGCCCGACCCCGGTGATCATCCCCGCGGCCGGCGCATCGCCCCCGTAGAGCCCGTGCGCCGCCAACGGCGACAGCTCCAGGAACGGCGACCCCGGATCCACCAGCGAGTCCACCCGGTCCCGCGGGAGCAGCTTGCCCCGCTCCACGTGCCGCTGCCGCGACCGCTCCGGGCCCCCCAGCCGCGCCGCCGCCAGCTGCGCGTTCAGGTCCGCCACCAGCGACCGGTGCGACTCCGCGTTGCGGGCGAACTGCTCCGCCCCGGGGTCGACCCTGCTGCCCAGCACCGGAGCTGCGGCCCCGGAGCGCCTCGCCACACCCTGCATCTGCCGTCCCTCGTCGGATCGGTTAGCGATCGTTAACCAGGTTAGCGGTCATTAACACGGAGCGCCAGTCCCTCAGGAACGTCACAGCCGCGGGCCCTACGGTGCTCCTCGTGCGCCTGCTGCTGGTGGAGGACGAGCGCCCGCTGGCCGAGATGGTCCGCCGCGGGCTGGCCCGCGAGGGCCACGCGGTCGACGTCCGGCACGACGGCCCGTCGGGCCTGGACGCCGCGATCCAGGGGGGATACGACGTCGTCATCCTCGACATCATGCTCCCCGGCCTGTCCGGGTATCGGATCCTGCAACAGCTCCGGGCCGCCGGCGTGTGGAGCCCGGTGCTGATGCTGACCGCGAAGGACGGCGAGTACGACGAGGCCGACGCCTTCGACCTGGGCGCCGACGACTACCTCACCAAGCCCTTCTCGTTCGTCGTGCTGCTGGCCCGGCTGCGCGCCCTGCAGCGCCGTGCGGGCGACGCCCGGCCGACCGTGCTGTCCGTCGGCGACCTGAAGCTCGACCCGGCCCGGCACCGGGTGCACCGCGGCGACACGGAGATCACCCTGACCCCGCGCGAGTTCGGCGTGCTCGAGCACCTCATGCGACACGCGGGCGAGGTCGTGACCAAGACCGACATCCTGCGCGCGGTCTGGGACGCCCACTACGAGGGCGAGGTCAACGTCGTCGAGGTGTACGTGGGCTACGTCCGCAAGAAGATCGACGCGCCCTTCGGCACGCAGACCATCGAGACGCTGCGCGGCGTGGGCTACCGGATGGTGGAGCCGGCCTGATCAGCGCGCCGGAGGCCGGACCACCGGGATCGGCGCCGTCGGGTTGACGTCCGCGGGCGAGAGGGCGTCGCCGAGCCGGATCGGGACCGACCCGGACGGCCGGACCCGCTCGTCCTCGTGCGTCCCGCGCGGGACCGGCGACGGGCGGGGCACCGGCGCGGTGTCCTGCCCGCGCACCGAGGGCCGCGGGCCGACGGGGACCGGCCGGGTGTCCTCCTCGCGCGGCACCGGCGCGGTCCCCTGCTCGCGGGTGGGCGGGGTGAGGACGGGCAGCGGGCCGGTCGGGCGGTCGTCCCGCAGGTCGTCGGGGTCCGGCACGTCGGACGTCCCGGACCCGGACGGCGGCTCCTCCGGGCCCGGCTCGGGCTCGGCCGACGTCTCGGTGCGGGGCAGCCGCAGCCGGAACAGCGCCCCGCCCAGCGGCGAGTCGAGCACCTCGACGCTGCCGTGGTGCACCGCCACGATCTCCCGGACGATCGCCAGCCCGAGCCCCGCGCCGCCGTCCGACCGGGCGCGGGCCTCGTCGAGCCGCACGAACCGCTCGAAGACGCGGCCGCGCTCCTCGGGCGGGACGCCGGGGCCGTCGTCGGCGACGTCGACCACCGCGTCGGGACCCTCGGCCCGCAGCGTGACCAGCACCCGCGAGTCGGCGTGCCGGCGCGCGTTGTCGACCAGGTTCCGCACGGCCCGGACCAGCTGCGCGCGGTCGCCGGACACCCGGACGGGCTCGGCGCGCACCTCGGGGGCCACGCCGCCGACGTCCGACGGGCGACCGCGCTCGGCCTCCACGATCTCGTCGAGGTCGACGTCCTCGCGCTTGGGCTGCAGCCCGCGCTCGTCGGAGCGGGCGAGCAGGAGCAGCCCGTCGACCAGCCGGTCGAGGCGCCCGGCCTCACCGCGCAGCGTCTGGACGGTCGACGCGTCGGACTCGTCGACCGACCCGGCCAGCAGCTCCAGCCCCGACGCGATCGTGGCGAGCGGGCTGCGCAGCTCGTGGCTGGCGTCGGCGACGAACCGGCGCTGGGTGGCCTGCGCGCTCTCCAGCCGGCCGAGCATCTGGTTCATGGTCTCGGCGAGGCGACCCACCTCGTCGCGCGCCGGCGGGACGGGCACGCGGGTGCCGAGGTCCCGCTCGCTCATGCTCGCCACCCGCGCACGCATCGCCTCGACCGGGCGCAGCGCGCGCCCGGCGAAGAGATAGGTGAAGCCGCCGACCAGCACCACCAGGACCGGGATGCCGACCAGCACCATCGCCAGCACCGTGTCCACGGCACGATGCAGGAAGTCCAGCGGCTGGGCCGCCAGCACGGTGAAGGGCTGGCCGGTCGGCGGGAACTCGAAGCCCATCGCGACGACCAGCACCTCCTCGTGCTTGCCGTCGTCCAGGGTGATCCACGTCGAGTGGACGACCTCGACCTCGTCGGGCTCGGCGAGGACGTCCGACATCAGCGGGTACTGCGGCAACGGGTCCGAGGAGCCGATGTTCTGGATGTCCGGCGGCCGGTCGGGGTCCCGGTTGTAGTTCGTGACCACCTCGACCAGGTCGGACCGCTTGCCGGTGGCCTGGACCGCGTTGCGCTTGACGTCCTCGGTGTCGGCGAAGTTCGCCGCGACCCGTTCGCCGAGCTGGGTGGCCTGCTGGGTGGCGGCGTTGACCAGCTGCATCCGCAGCAGCGCGTTGAGCCCGAGCACCAGGATCGCCCCGGCCACGAGCAGCACGACCCCGACGGTCAGCGCGGCGGCCAGCGCGGTGGTCGTGCGGACCCCGAGCCGCGCGCGCAGCCGGTCCCGCAGCCCGCGGAAGGGGCCCGACGCCCGCGTCGCGGCAGCACCGGACCCGGCGGCGGGGTCCGGGTCGCGGGCCATGGGTCCAGGGTAGGTGGCGCGTCCTGTGCCGGGGCTGAGACGTGGCGTTCCCGTCCCGGTGGTTAGCGGACGTTAACCGCGAGGCGCTACGCTGGCCCGATGGCTGCGCCGCGGGTCGACAACGCGCCCTCCCGGCGCGAGCAGATCCTCCGCACGGCCGCCGTCCTCTTCGCCCGGCACGGCTTCCACGGGGTGAGCATCGCCGAGCTGGGTGCCGCCGTCGGGATCAGCGGGCCGGCGCTGTACCGGCACTTCCCGGGCAAGGAGGCGCTGCTCGCCGAGCTGCTCGTGGACATCAGCGAGCGGCTGCTCGCCGGCGGGCGGGAGCGGGCCACGGGCGAGCCGGACGAGGTGCTGGCCGCGCTCGTCGACTTCCAGCTCGAGTTCGCGCTGCGCGAGCCGGAGCTGATCGTGGTGCAGGACCGGGACCTCGACAACCTGCCCGAGGGGGACCGCCGCCGGGTGCGCCGGCTGCAGCGCACCTACGTCGAGATCTGGGTCGACACGCTGCGCCGGCTGCACCCCGGGCTCGACCCCGACGCCGCACGGGTGGCCGCGCACGGCACGTTCGGCCTGCTCAACTCCACCCCGCACAGCGGCTCACGCGCGGCTCCCGACGAGGTCGCCGGCCTGCTCCGCCGCATGGCGCTCACCGCGCTCACCGCGCTCTGACGCCGGCCAGCCGGGGCGCAGCAGCAGCCGCAGCCCGTTCAGGCAGACCAGCACCGTCGAGAGCTCGTGCCCGGCCACGCCGAGGGCCAGTGGCAGCGTCCCGACCAGGTCCCAGGTCACCAGCCCGGCGATGACGACGGCGGCGAACGCCAGGTTGGCGCGCGCGACCCGGCGGGCCCGGCGGGCCAGGGCGGCCAACGGGGCGAGCGCGCCGAGCGGGTCACGCAGCAGGACGCCGTCGGCCGCCTCGACCGACAGCGTGCCGGCACCCTCGCCGACGGCCAGCCCGACGTGCGCGGTCGCCAGCAGCGGGGCGTCGTTGAGTCCGTCGCCGGCGGCGAGCACCCGCCGGCCGCCGCGCTCGAGCTCCTCGACGGCCGCGGCCTTGTCGGCGGGCAGCAGCCCGGCGTGGACCTCGCCCACCCCGATCCGGTCGCCGACCAGGCGGGCCGGGCCCTCGGCGTCGCCGGTGAGCAGGACGGGCGGCGCGACGGCCCGGCCGACGGCCGCGATCGCGTCCGCGGCGCCGGGGCGGAGCTCGTCGGCGAGCACGAGCAGGCCGGCAGGCACGTCGTCGACGCGCACGACGACCGCGGTGTGACCCTCGCGTTCCGCCGCGCCGACCCGCTCCCGCTCCTCGCCGCCGGTCGGGCGTCCGACCGTGACCACGGCGGTCCCCACCACCGCGCGCACACCCTCGCCGGGCAGGGCGACGAAGTCGCGGACCTCGGGGAGGGGCAGGTTCCGACGGCGGGCCTCGGCGACGACCGCGCGGCCCAGCACGTGCTCCGAGCCCTCCTCCACCGCGGCGGCGAGGGCGAGCAGCTCGCCGGCGGGGCGGCCGTCGAGGGGCTCGACGGCGCGGACCTCCGGGCGGCCGCGGGTGACGGTGCCGGTCTTGTCCAGGGCGACGGCGTCGACCTCGGCCAGCGCCTCGACCACGCCGGCGTCCTTGAGCAGCACGCCGCGCCGGCCTGCGACGGCGACCGCGGCGAGCAGCGGCGGCATCGTCGCGAGCACCACGGCGCAGGGCGAGGCGACGATCATGAAGGTCATCGCGCGGAGCAGCGTCTCCCGGAAGTCGGCGCCGAAGAGCAGCGGCACCACCAGCAGCGCGAGGGCCGCGACCACGACCACCACCGAGTAGCGCTGCTCGACCTTCTCGACGAACAGCTGGCGCTTCGACTTGGTCTCGGCCGCCCGCTCCACCTGCGCGGCGATCCCGGCCACCACCGTGTCCGCCGGGTCCCGGTCGACCCGCACCCGCACCGTCCCGGTGCCGTTGAGCGTGCCGGCGAACACCAGGTCGCCCGGGCCGCGGCGGATCGGCAGCGGCTCGCCGGTGAGGGTGGAGGCGTCGACCTCCGTGGCGCCGTCGCGGACGGCGCCGTCGGCGGGGACCTTCTCCCCGGGCCGCACGACGACCTCGTCCCCGACCGCCAGGTCCGCCGCCCGGACCTGCTCCTCCCGGCCGTCGACGATCCGGTGGGCCGTCTCGGGCGCGAGGTCCAGGAGCCCGGTGATGCTCGCGCGGGTGCGGGCGGTCATCACCGCCTCCAGCGCCCCGGAGCTCGCGAAGATCACGATCAGCAGCGCGCCGTCGAGGTGCTGGCCGATCGCCGCGGCGCCGAGCGCGGCGACGATCATCAGCAGGTCGACGTCGAGGGTCCGCCCGCGCAGCGCCTGCAGCCCGGACCAGGCCGGCTCCCAGCCGCCCGTGACGTAGCAGGCGGCGTAGAGCAGGGCGACGAGCGGCCACGGTGCCCCGAGCAGGTCAGCGGGCACGGCGGCGGCGAAGAAGAGCAGGGCCAGCGCGGCGCTCCGCACCTCGGGCAGCGACAGCATGCGTGAGAACATACCTGCGCATTCACGAAGGTATGCACTCAGATGGGAAGTGATCCTGACACCTGCACGGTCGCTCAGGTGTTCGCTAGACTCGCGGCGTGCACGAGGGCATCCCGGACTTCGCGATGCCGTCCGAGCAGGAGGTCCGCCGGGCGGCCGACTCGCTGCGCCTGCTCGCCGACCCCACCCGCATCAAGATCCTCTGGGCGCTGCTGCAGGGCGAGACCTCGGTGGCCTGCCTCGCCGAGCTGGTCGGCGCAGCCCCCACGGCGGTCAGCCAGCACCTGGCCAAGCTGCGCCTCGCCGGCCTGGTCGAGGGCCGGCGCGAGGGCACGTTCATCTACTACACCGCGGAGAGCGCGCACGTCCGCGCGCTGCTCACCGAGGCGCTGGGGCAGGCGGCGGTCACCACCTGACCGGTCGGCGCTCGCGTTTGCTGCCGGCACCTCGCACGCCGGCCACAGCCGATGCGCCGCACTCCGTTCCGTGCGCCTACCCGTTGGGTACGTCTCTGGCCGCAGACCATGATCGGCGGCTCGGTGCGCTCACGGCTCCTCGTGGAGCAGCCGATGCACGGAAACAGCGATCATGGGAGACGCGGCGGCGATACCTGGTTCGGCGCCCCCCACGACCTGAGCGCTCCCGCGCAGCCGTCGGTGCACCCGAACAGCGATCATGCCGACCCGGGGCCGGTCAGCTGATCCCGTCAGCACCCGAGCAGCGAGCGGCGCTGATCGCCGGCCATGATCACCGCTGCGCTGCGCTCACGGCTCCGGACGAAACCGGCGCTGCACAGAAACAGCGATCATGCCGGCGCGGCGGCAATCCCACCTTGAACCGGCCGGCGCTCCCACGCGTCCGCGGCACCGTGCACCAGCCAGGGCTGAGGTGTCGCCCACCGGTCCCGTGTGCTGCCCGTCGACAGAGCATGATCGTCATTTCGCAGCACTCACAGCTCCGTGCGGAGCCGTCAGTGCAAGAAGACGGCGATCATGCTGGCGACAGTCAGCGCCTGAGCCGGCCGCGCTCAGCGACGGCGGCGGCGGCGGCGCCTCGCACACCAGCCGCGCTCCGGTCCCGTGTGCTGCCGGTCGACGGACCATGATCGCCGAACTGCTGCGCTCACGGCTCGTCAGGAAACCGTCAATGCACGAAGACGGCGATCATGCCGGCGCGACGCCGTCATCACCCGACCTTGCCGGCGCTCGTACTCACCGCCGACACCTCGCACGACAGCACAGCCGAAAGGACGCGTACCGGTCCGGTGTCGCCAGCCGGCAGACCATGATCGCTGACCTTCTGCGCTCACGGCTCGTCATGGCGCACGGAGATGGCGATCATGCCAGCGCGACGCCGTCACCACCCGACCTGCCGGCGTACGCACACAGCCTCGGCACCTCGCGCATCGGGCGCGCATCGATCCCCTGTGCTGCCCGGTTGACGGAGCATGATCGTCATTTTGCTGCGCTCACAGCTCCTTTCGGAACCGTCAGTGCACTGAATCGGCGATCATGCTGGCGGCAGTCGGCGCCTGAGCCCGCCGGCGCTCGGGCACAGCGTCGATATCTCGCACACCAGCCAGAGCTGATGTGCCGCCCTCCGATCGGTGAGCCGCCGACGATGATCGCCGATACGCTGCGCTGACGGCTCCTCACGAGACCGTCGGTGCAACCGAACAGTGATCATGACGGTGGCGATCACCACTGGACCCGTCGGCAGCTCGCACACCAGCCGGAACTCGCGGCTCCTCGAAGTACCGTCTGTGCACGGAGACAGTCATCACTTCAGCCCGGCGGCGATACCTGTCCGGCGTCCTCCGCGTCCGCTGCACGCACGAGGAGCCGCCTGTGCACCCGAACAGCGATCATGCAGACGTCGAGCACGCCGCCACCCCTCACCGACCCGAGCGGATGGTCGGCGGCTCCCCGGTGGTGCCCCGGTTGACGCCGGTCAGGCCCCGCTTCCGCGGGTCGCCGCCGTAGGCAGCATGGATGCGGGGGCCGGCCGCGGTGAGCCCGCCGTCGACCGTGATCTCCTCGCCCGTCACGAAGCGGGAGGCGTCGTCGCACAGGAAGGCGATCACCTCGGCGACGTCCTCGGGCCGCCCCACCTCCGGCCACGGCTGCACCCCGTCGAGTGCCCGCGCCGGGTCCCGCCCGACCAGCGGCGTCGCGATCACGCCCGGGCACACCGCGTTGACCCGGATCCGGTCCTCCGCCAGTTCGACGGCCGCGACCCGGGTCAGGTTCAGCACCGCCGCCTTCGCCGCCGAGTAGGCCTGCGGCCCGGCCCCGCCGCCGTAGGCCGCAATCGAGGCGACGTTGACGATCGCCCCGCCGCCCCCGGCTGCGCGGATGGCCCGCGCCCCGTGCTTGACGCCGAGGAACACCCCGCGGACCAGCACCGCGAACGTGTAGTCCCAGTCCTCGACGGCGAGGTCGGTGAGCGCGCCGAATGCCCCGCCCACGCCGGCGTTGTTGACCACGGCGTCGATCCGGCCGTACTCGGCCACGCACCGCGCGACGGCCGCCTCGACCTGCGCCTCCTCGGCCACGTCGACGCGCTCGAAGGCCGCGCCCAGCTCGGCGGCCGCCCGCAGTCCGGTCTCCGGGTTGAGGTCGGCGAGCAGCACCGACCACCCCGCGGCCCGCAGCCGGGCGACGGTGGCGCGGCCGATCCCGCTGCCCCCTCCCGTGACGAGGGCGGCGGGGGCACAGTCCGGCTCGCTCATGCCCCGGACCGTATCCGTCGACGATCAGCGACTGCGCGTCATACCGACGGCTACGCGCTGTCTTCTTTGGTCGGAAAACCCCCGGCCCGGGCCGATCGGCTTCCTACAGTGGGCGGGTGACCGAGCCGACGCGTCCCGCCACCCCGGTGGGATCGCGGCGGGACGTGGCCGTGAACGCGCTGCTCGTCGCGGTGGTCGGCGGCGTCGGGGTGGCGACGACGGGGCCGGACGGCCTGGTCGGGACGCCCTGGCGGGTGGCGGGCCTGGTGCTCGGCGTGGCCGGGTTCGCCGCGGTGTTCTGGCGGCGCCGGGCCCGCACCGCGTTCGGGGTGGTGGCGGTGCTGGTCGGCGCGGTCTCCCCGGTGGCGACCTACCTGCCGTTGATCGGCGTGTACACGGTGGCGAGCGGGCTCGCGTGGCGGCGCATCGTGCCGGTCGTCGTGCTGGCGCTCGGCGGCGCGGTCCTGACCCTCACCCGCGGCGTGCCGGACACCGGCGCACGCGTCACGCTGCTCGTCGGCGCCTTCGGGATGCTGCTCGCGGCCACGGCGTTCGGGCTGTTCACGGGCACCCAGCGCCGGCTCGTCGCCGGGCTGCGGGAGCGGGCCGAGCGGGCCGAGGCCGACCAGGCGGAACGCACCGAGCGGATCCGGCTCGCCGAGCGCCGGCGGATCGCCGGCGAGATGCACGACGTCCTCGGGCACCGGTTGTCCCTGCTCTCCGTGCACGCAGGCGCCCTGGAGCTGCGCCCGGACCTCTCGCCGGAGACCGTGCGCAGCACGGCGGCGGTGCTGCGCGGCGCCACCCACGAGGCCATGGGCGACCTGCGCAAGATCGTGCTGGTGCTGCGCGAGCCGGTGGGCGAGCTCGGCGGGATCGACCAGCGGCGGGAGGACCTCGACGCCGTCGTCGAGCTGGTCGAGCTGGCTCGGCACGCGGGCACGGAGGTCCGGCTCGACCTGCCCGGTGGGCTCCGCGCCGAGCCGCCCCGCGCCGGCCTCGCCCGGACCGCGTACCGCGTCGTCCGGGAAGGACTGACGAACGCCCGCCGGCACGCCGCCGGCGCCCCGGTCACGATCACCCTCCGCGGCGGCGACGAACTGGTGGTCGAGGTGATCAGCGGCCAGGGCCTCCCGGAGAGCCCGCCCGGCTCCGGGACCGGCCTCATCTCGCTGCGCGAGCGGGTGGAGACCGTGACCGGCGGGGTTCTCGAGCACGGGCCCACCACCGACGGCGGCTGGCGCCTGACCGCACGGATGCCCTGGGAGGACGGGTGACCGCGGGGACGGAGGCGGAGGAGATCCGGGTCCTGCTCGTCGACGACGACGCCATGGTCCGGGCCGGCCTGCGGCTCATGCTCGACGGGCACGCCCTGACCGGGCCGCCCGCGCGCCGGATCGTGGTGGTGGGCGACGCCGCCGACGGCGACGAGGTGCCCGCCGCAGTCGCCGCGGGCCGGCCCGACGTGGTCCTCATGGACCTGCGGATGCCGCGGTGCAACGGCGTCACGGCCACCGAACGGCTGACCGCGCGGCCGGGCGCGCCCCGCGTCGTCGTGCTGACGACCTTCGACGCCGACGAGCACGTCCTGCGCGCGCTACGGGCGGGGGCGAGCGGGTTCCTGCTGAAGGACGCGGCCCCGGCCGGGATCGTCGACACCGTGCGCGCCGCGGCCGACGGCGACGCCGTGCTCTCCCCGGCGATCACGCGGCGGCTGATCTGGCTGGTCACCGGGCCGTCGCCGTCCGCGGACCGGCGGCGCGCCGCCCTCGCCCGGCTCGACCTGCTGGGCGGGCGCGAGCGGGAGGTCGCCGAGGCCGTGGCCCGCGGCGGGTCCAACGCCGCCATCGCCGCCGAGCTGTTCATGAGCGTGGCGACGGTGAAGACGTACGTCTCGCGGATCCTGCGGACGCTCGACCTGGACAACCGCGTGCAGATCGCGCTGCTGGTCCGCGACGCCCGGGACTCCTAGCCGAGCAACCCCGGGGCGTCCCCTAGGGGATCCCCGTCAACTTTGGTCGATCGGTTGGGGACTTTCTCCGGATTCGCGGATCGGCGACGGGCGGCAGGGTGGAACCCGTGCTGCTGCGCCCGCCGCCATCGGTGCGGTGGACGGTGGGAGGTCCCGGGGAGCGCCACGACGGGGCGGAGGACCGGTCCCACCGGCCGGGGGGAGGCGACGGGCGCGGCAGCCGCTCCGGCCGGGGGGAACCGCCGGAGGGTGCCGAGCGTGGGGGTACGGGCGGTGGGGATGCGGACCGTGGGGACGGTCGTCGACGTACCGGGGGCCGAGCTGCCCGCCGCCGAGCTGCCCTGTCACGGGCCCGGCGGCGGGCTGTGGTTCGCCGACGACCCCGCCGACCTGGACCGCGCGAAGGCCGCGTGCCGCGGCTGCCCCATGCGGGCCGAGTGCCTGGCCGGGGCGCTGCGGCGGCGCGAGCCGTGGGGCGTGTGGGGCGGCGAGATCTTCCAGGAGGGCGTGGTCGTGCCCGTCAAGCGCCGCCCCGGCCGCCCACGCAAGCACCCTCGCTGACCCAGCTCACGCGGGGTCGTGAGCGTCCAGTGCCCTTCTAGGGGCAGTGGGCGCTCACGGCCTGGCGGGCGGACATCGGGTCCGGGGCGGCGCAGGCGGCCGCGGCCAGGGCCCGGCACCGCTCCAGGGTGAGGCCGGCGAGCGAGGCGCCGACCGCGGCCAGCGCGCCCGAGCCCATCGAGAGCGTCGCGACGCCCAGGCCCACCAGCACGGGGGCGAGGGCGGGATCGGCCGCGGCCTCCCCGCACACCCCGACCGGGACCCCGGTCTCCGCGGAGGCCTCGCCCAGCATCCGGATCAGCCGGAGCAGCGCGGGCTGCCACGGGTCGTTGAGCGCGGCGACCGGGCCGGACTGGCGGTCCGCCGCGAAGAGGTACTGGGCCAGGTCGTTCGTGCCGACGGACACGAAGTCCACCTCGGCCATGATCTCCCGGGCCACCAGCACGGCCGCCGGGATCTCGATCATCACTCCCGCGCTGGTGATCCCGTGTGCGCGGCAGCGCTGCACGAAGAACCGGGCCTCCTCGGCGGTGGCGACCATCGGCGCCATCACCTTCAGCTCGGCGCCGGTCTCCTTCGCCGCCGCGGCCAGCCCGGCGAGCTGGCGCTCCAGGACGTCGGCGCCGTTCCCGGGCACCCGCGCGATCCGCAGCCCGCGCACGCCCAGCGCCGGGTTGGGCTCGCCCTCCAGGGTCAGGAAGGGCAACGGCTTGTCGGCGCCGGCGTCGAGCGTGCGGGCGGTCACCGGCTTGCCGGCGAAGGCGCCGAGCACGCCGTCGTAGACCTCGCGCTGGCGCTTCTCCGAGGGCTCCTCGGCCGCGGAGAGGAAGGCGAGCTCGGTGCGGAACAGGCCCACCCCCTGGGCCCGCCGCTCGGCCGCCGCGGCGGCACCGTCGGCGTCGCCGACGTTGGCGAGCAGCGGGACGAGGTGCCCGTCGGCGGTCCGGCCGACACCGTCCCACTCCACCGCCTCGACCGCCTCGACGATCACGGCCGCCTCCTCGGCGGAGCCGACCTCCTCGACGGTGCCGGTGGTCCCGTCGACCACGACGAAGCCGTCCTCGACCAGTTCCCGCGCCCCCGCGCACCCGACGACAGCCGGGATGCCCAGCGAGCGGGCGAGGATCGCGGTGTGACTGGTCGGTCCGCCCTGCTCGGTCACGAGCGCGAGCGCGATGCCCGGCCGCAGGCCCGCGGTGTCGGCGGGCGCGAGGTCGGCGGCGACCAGGACGGCGGGCTCGGCCAGGTCGGCCACGCCCGGCGCGGGCAGGCCCTGCAGCTCGGCGACGATCCGGTCGCGGACGTCGCGGACGTCGGTCGCGCGCTCGCCCATGTAACCGCCCATCGCGGCGAGCATGTCGGCGAAGGTGTTCGCCGCCTCCCAGACCGCGCGGGGCGCGGGGCGGCTGCTCTCACGCACGAGGTTCTCGGCGTTCTCGAGCAGGGCCGGGTCGCCCACCATCGTGATCGTCGCCTCGAGGACGTCCTTCGCGTCGCCGGACGCGGCGTCGGCGCGGGCCTGCAGGCGGGCGGACACGACCTCCATCGCGGGTCCGATTCGGCCCGCTTCGGTGTCCGGATCGGTGGGAACGGGCCCGACCGGAGGCTCGCCCGGGGCATCGGCGACGCGCACGACGCGTCCTCCCGCACGCCCGGGACTGGCAGGGATGCCGTTCAGCTGCATTGCGAACTCCCTCGATCCGTTCGGATGACTTCGACGTGACCCGTTGACGAACACCAGTAAAACCCACATACTCGGAAACAAGCAAGCCGATTCGGGCACCGATCCGGGAGCGAACGAAGATGTACGCAGCGGAACGTCAGCAGTGGCTCCTCACCCGTACCCGCGACGCGGGCCGGGTCGACGTCGGTGCCGTGGCCGAGGAGCTGCAGGTCACGCCGGAGACCATCCGGCGCGACCTCGGCACCCTGGAGCGCCAGGGCCTCGTCCGCCGGGTGCACGGCGGCGCCATCCCCGCCGACCGCCTCGACTTCGAGCCCGCCATCGGCCAGCGCGACGCCGTGGCCGGCCCGGAGAAGGAGCGCATCGCCAAGGCCGCCCTCGCCGAGCTCGAGGGCTGCCTGACCGTCCTGCTCGACGCGGGCACCACCACGGCCCGGCTCGCCTCGGTCCTGCCGACCGACCGCGAGCTGACCGTCGTCACCAACTCACTGCCGATCGCCTCGATGCTCGCCACCCGGCCGAACGTCGTGCTGCGGCTGCTGGGCGGGCGGGTCCGTGGCACCACGATGGCGGCGGTCGACGACTGGATGACCGACACCCTGGCCACCCTCACCGTCGACGTCGCGTTCGTCGGCACCAACGGCTTCTCCCCGGAGCGCGGGCTCACCACGCCCGACCCGGCCGAGGCGGCGGCCAAGCGGGCCATGATCGCCGCCGCCCGCCGCGCCGTCGTCCTGGCCGACGCCGCGAAGTACGGCACCGACCAGTTCGTGCGCTTCGCGCGGCTGGACCAGGTCGACGCCCTGGTCACCGACACCGCGCTCGACGACGCCGCCACCGCCGCCATCGAGGCCGCGGGGCCCCGGGTCGTCCGGGCCTGATCCACCGACTCCGACCGACCGACTTCACGAGGAGGTGAAGCCTTGATCGTCACCGTCACTCCCAACCCCAGCCTCGACCGGACCGTCGAGCTGGCCGGGCTGGTCCGCGGCGAGGTGCACCGCGCCCTGTCCGTGCGGCTGGACCCGGGCGGCAAGGGCGTCAACGTCGCCCGCGCCCTCACCCGCGCCGGCGTCGACGCCCTCGCGGTGCTGCCCTCGGGCCGCGCCCCGGGCGGGCGGCTCAACGGCCTGCTCGACGCCCTGGGCGTCCCCGCCGTCACCGTGCCGATCCACGGCGCCACCCGCTCCAACATCACGCTCGTGGAGCCGGACGGCACCACGACGAAGATCAACGAGAGCGGCCCGGTGCTCACGCCCGAGGAGGTCGAGGAGGTCACCGAGCAGGCCGTGGCCCGCTCCCGCGGCGCCGACTGGCTGGTGACCTGCGGGTCGCTGCCCGAGGGCATGCCCGTGGATTTCCACGCCACCCTCGTCCGGCGGGCCGGCACCCGGACCGCCGTGGACACCAGCGGGGCCCCGCTCGCCGCCGCCGTCGCGGCGCGGCCGGACCTGGTCAAGCCCAACCACGAGGAGCTGGCCGAGCTGGTCGGCCGGCCCCTCGCCAGCCTCGGCGACGTCCTCGCCGCGGCCCGCGAGCTCCGTGCCGGCGGTGTCGGCGCGGTCCTGGTCAGCCTGGGCGCGGGCGGCGCCCTGCTGGTCGAGGAGTCCGGCGAGTACCACGCCGCGACCCCGCCCGTGACCGTGCGCAGCACGGTCGGCGCCGGCGACGCCACCCTGGCCGGGTTCCTGGCCGCCGGGGGCGCCGGACCGGACGCCCTGGTCCGCGCCGTGGCGTACGGCGCCGCGGCCTGCCGCCTGCCGGGCAGCGAGATGCCCGGACCCCACGAGCTCCCGCTCGCCGACGTCCGCATCGGAAACCCGCACGCCGACCTCGTCCTCACCGGAGATGCCGCATGACCGAGCAGTCCGCCCTGATCACCGCCGATCTCGTCGACCTCGACCTCCCGTCCGCCGACCGCCGCGCCGCGGTCGGGGCGCTGGCCGAGCGGCTGCAGAAGGCGGGCCGGGTCACCGACCTGGCGCAGTTCCTCGCCGACATCGAGGCCCGCGAGCAGCAGATGCCGACGGGGCTCGAGGGTGGCATCGGCATCCCGCACTGCCGGTCCGCCGCCGTCACCGTGCCGAGCCTCGCGTTCGGCCGCAGCACCGCCGGCGTCGACTTCGGCGCCGAGGACGGGCCCGCCCGGCTCGTCTTCATGATCGCCGCGCCCGAGGGCGGCGACACCGACCACATGACGGTGCTGGCCGCGCTGGCCCGCCGCCTGGTCCGCAAGGCGTTCAAGGACGAGCTCCTCGGCGCGACCGACGCCGGGCACGTCGCCGACTACATCCGGAAGGAGGTCGGCGCGTGAAGCTGCTGGCCGTCACCGCGTGCCCGACGGGCATCGCGCACACCTACATGGCCGCCGAGGCCCTCGAGGTCGCGGCGGAGGAGGCCGGGCACGAGATCGTCGTCGAGACGCAGGGCTCGGCCGGCTCCACCCCGTTCACCCCGGAGCAGCTCGCCGAGGCCGACGCGATCATCCTCGCGGCGGACGTCGAGGTCCGGGACAAGGACCGCTTCGCCCACCTGCCCACGGTGACCGCCGGGGTGAAGAAGGCGATCGGCGGGGCACCGGGCCTGATCGAGCAGGCCGTCGCCGCGGCCGAGGCGGCGCCGAAGGGCTCGGCGCCGGCCGGCGCCGAGCCGCAGCTCGCGGTCAAGCAGACCGGCCCCGGGACCGCGTCGAAGGTCCGCGGCTGGCTGATGACCGGCGTCTCGTACGTCATCCCGTTCGTCGCGGCGGGTGGCCTGCTGATCGCCCTGGGCTTCGCCCTCGGCGGCTACCAGATCACCGACGCCCCGTCGGTCACCGAGAGCTTCTCCTGGACCTCGCACACCAGCTGGGCGGCGCTGCTGTTCCAGCTCGGCTCGCTGGCCTTCGGCCTGCTCGTGCCGGTGCTGTCCGGGTTCATCGCCTACGCGATCGCCGACCGGCCCGCGCTCGTGCCCGGCTTCGTCGGCGGCCTGGTCGCCGTCGAGGTCGGTGCCGGCTTCATCGGCGGCCTCGCCTCCGGCCTGCTCGCCGGTGGCCTCATCTTCTGGATGAAGAAGTGGAAGGCTCCCAAGGCGATCGCCGGGATCATGCCGGTGCTGGTGCTGCCGCTGCTCGGCACGGCGATCATCGGCGGGATCATGTTCGTGGTGATCGGGCAACCGCTCGCCGCCGTCACGACCGGCCTCACCGACTGGCTCAACGGCCTGTCCGGCAGCAACGCGATCCTGCTCGGCGCCCTGCTCGGCCTGATGATGGCCTTCGACATGGGCGGCCCGGTGAACAAGGCCGCCTACGCCTTCGCCGTCGCCGGGCTGTCCACCAACTCGCAGACCGCGCTGCTGATCATGGCCTCCGTGATGGCCGCCGGCATGACCCCGCCGCTGGCCATGGCGCTGGCCACCACCGTCCGCAAGAAGCTGTTCACCGAGGCCGAGCGCGAGAACGGCCGGGCCGCCTGGCTGCTCGGGGCCTCGTTCATCACCGAGGGCGCGATCCCCTTCGCGGCCGCCGACCCGCTACGCGTCATCCCGTCGCTCATGGCCGGGTCCGCCGTGACCGGTGCCCTGTCGATGGCCTTCGGCTCCACGCTGCGGGCCCCGCACGGCGGCATCTTCGTGGTCCCGCTGATCGGCAACCCGTTCGGCTACCTGGTCGCGATCGTCATCGGGACGCTCGTCTCCGCGGCCATCGTGATCGTCCTCAAGTCGGTGGGCCAGAAGAAGGCCGCCGCGACCACCGAGTCCACGTCGGCGCCCCGCGCCGCCGCCCACGCCTGATCGTCGAAGGAGAGATCGTCATGGCCGAGCGCCGCGTCAAGGTCGGGTCGTCCGTGGGGCTGCACGCCCGCCCCGCCAACCTGTTCTGCAAGGCCGCCGGGCAGCAGCCCGCGAAGGTCACCATCGCCGCGGGCGACCGCGGTCCGGTCGACGCCCGGAGCATCCTCTCGGTGCTGGGGCTGGGCGTGAACTCCGGTGAGGAGGTCGTCCTCAGCAGCTCCGACGACGCCGACGGCGAGGCCTCGCTCGACGCACTGGCCGAGCTGCTCGCCACCGACCTGGACGCCGTCCCGAGCTGACCTGCGGCTCCGCCGCCCGTGCGCGGTAAGTGGTGCTCTGGCACCACTTACCGCGCCCCGCCGGGTCGACCGGCAAGTCAACCGCGGGGTACGGCCGCCCCC
>NZ_JBEZDN010000048.1:0-21317 GCF_040648315.1 Pseudonocardia sp. NPDC049154 | reverse complement strand
CCGCCCCCGGGGGGGGGTCTCGGTGCTCGCCCCCACCACACCCCCCCCACAGCGGTGTCGACCGGCATGTCAACGGCGGGTTACGGCCTCCCGCCAGCGATGGCCCCGCCCGGGTCCAGGGGCGACGATGGCCGGTAGTCCCGCCGTTCCCGACGCCGCGAGCGGCCCCACCCGTGAACGGAGCCCCACCACGGTGACCGCGAGCGCCCACCGCACCGAACTCCTCGCCCCGGACTCCCTCGCCGCCCACTCCGGCGTCGTCTCCGAGACCGAGCACAGCGCCCTGCGCGCCGACATCCGGAAGCTGTCGACGATGCTCGGCCAGACCGTCGCGCTGCAGGCCGGCGACGAGGTGCTCGAGCTGGTGGAGGAGGTCCGCAAGCTCGCCCGCGAGGCGGCCGGGGAGAGCGGCGACCCCGACGCCGTCACCCGCCGGCTGTCCGGCCTCGACACCGGCACCGCCGTCGTCCTGGCCCGGGCCTTCTCGCAGTACTTCCAGCTGGCCAACGTCGCCGAGCAGCTGCACCGCTCGCGCGAGCTGCGCAGCCTGCGCCCCGCCGACCGCCGCCCGCTGCACACCGTGATGGAACGGCTGGCCGCCGAGGCGGACCGCGGTGCGGTGCAGGAGGTGCTGGCCCGGGCCCAGCTGCGGCCCGTGTTCACCGCGCACCCCACCGAGTCGTCCCGGCAGTCCGTGCTCGCCATCCTCCGGCGGGTGGCCGAGGGGCTCGACCACGGCGCGTCGGACGACGAGCTGGGCGCGCTCGTCGACCTCCTCTGGCAGACCGACGAGATCCGGCCCGGCAAGCCCACGGTGACCGACGAGGCCCGCGGCGTCGCCTGGTTCATGGAGCAGCTCGGCACCCGCACCGTCCCCGACCTGATCGGGGAGTTCGAGGCCGAGGTGCGCGCGCACGGCTTCGAGGTCCCGCCGGACTCGCGGCCGTTGAGCCTGGGCTGCTGGGTCGGCGGCGACCGGGACGGCAACCCGAACGTCACGCCCGAGGTGACCCGCGAGGTCCTCGAGCTGTACTCGGACCGCGCGCTGAAGATCCACGGCGCCCTGGTCGAGCAGCTGATCCAGGAGCTGTCGATCTCCACCCGGGTGATGGGGGTGTCCGAGGAGCTGCGCGGCGCGCTCGCCCGCGACCGGCGCGCACTGCCCGAGATCCACGACCGGTTCATCCGGCTCAACGCCTACGAGCCGTACCGGCTGCACCTGAGCCATGTCCAGGCCCGGCTCGAGAACACCCGGGCGCGGATCGCGGACCGCGGGTCGCACGTCGCCGGGCGGGACTACCTCGGGGTGGCCGACTACGTGGCCGACCTGGGCGTGCTGGACCGCTCGCTGCGCGGGCACCTCGGCGCGCGGATCGCCGGCGGCACACTCGCGCGGGCCGTCCGCGCGGCCAAGGCGCTCGGCCTGCACCTGGCCGAGCTGGACATCCGCGAGCACAGCCAGAAGCACCACGACGCCCTCGGCGCGATCTACGACCAGCTCGGCGAGCTGGACAAGCCGTACGCCTCGCTCAGCAGGGCCGAGCGGCGGGAGCTGCTGTCGAAGGAGCTGCAGGGGCACCGCCCGCTGATCCGCCGGCACTACGGCGTGCCCGAGGCGGCGGCCCAGGTGATCGCGACCTTCGACATGCTGCACGAGGTCCAGCACGAGTTCGGGCCCGAGGTGGCGCGGACCTACATCGTGTCCATGGCGCAGGACGTCGACGACCTGCTCGCCGTCGCCGTCCTCGCCCGCGAGTCGTACATGGTGGAGCTGCGGACGGACCCGCGCTCGTCCGTCGACCTGGTGCCGCTGTTCGAGACCGTCGAGGAGCTGTCGCAGGCGGGCCCGCTGCTCGAGGGGCTGCTGTCCGACCCGGGCTACCGGCGGCAGGTGCGCAACCGCGGCGACCTGCAGGAGATCATGCTGGGGTACTCGGACTCCAACAAGGGCGCGGGCATCACCAGCTCGCAGTGGGAGATCCACCGGGCCCAGCGGCAGCTGCGCGACGTCGCGGCGACGCACGGCGTGAAGCTGCGGCTCTTCCACGGCCGCGGCGGCTCCGTCGGTCGCGGCGGCGGGCCGGCGGGCGAGGCGATCGCGTCGGCGCCCTACGGCTCGGTCGACGCCGCGATGAAGCTCACCGAGCAGGGCGAGGTCATCTCCGACAAGTACTCGCTGCCCACGCTGGCGCACGACAACCTGGAGATCCTGCTCGCCTCGATGCTCGACGCGAGCGTGCTGCACAAGGCCTCCCGCTGGCCGGACGAGACCCTGGCCCGCTGGGACGAGGTCATGACCTGCGTGTCCGAGGCGGGCAAGAAGGCCTACCGCGAGCTGGTCGGCGACCCGGCGCTGCCGGAGTTCTTCACCGCGGCCACCCCGGTCGACGAGCTGGGCCGGCTCAACGTGGGTTCCCGGCCGTCGAAGCGCCCGGGCACGGGCACCCCGTCGCTCGACGACCTGCGGGCCATCCCGTGGGTCTTCGGCTGGACGCAGACCCGGATGGTCGTCCCCGGCTGGTACGGCCTGGGCAGCGGCCTGAGGGCGGCGCGGGACGCGGGCTACGGCGAGGTCCTCGACGAGATGCGCGAGTGGGCCTTCTTCGCCAACCTGCTCGGCAACGTCGAGATGACGCTGGCCAAGACGGACCTGCGGATCGCCTCCTACTACGTCTCGACGCTCGTCGAGCCCGCCCAGCAGGGGCTGTTCGAGCTGATCCGCGCCGAGCACGGGCGCACGCTGCGCGAGGTGCTGGCGCTGACCGGCGACCCGGTGCTCCTCGACCGGCACCCGGTGCTGCGCAACACCCTCGCCGTCCGCAACGGCTACCTCGAGCCGCTGCACCACCTGCAGGTCGAGCTGCTCGACCAGCGCCGCCGCCGGGGCGAGGACGACGCCGACCTCGAGCGCGCCCTCCTGCTCACGATCAACGGCATCGCGGCGGGGATGAAGAACACCGGCTGACCCGTGCTGAGCGAGCGGCGCTCCCGCTCATCCCCAGTGATCGAAGCGCCGCTCGCTCACCAGGCCGTCGCACCATCCGGGTTGCACGGACGCGTCGCTCGCCGCGGCCGTGAGCGGGTAGGTCGGTGCCGACTGCCCCTGGAGGGTCAGTCGGCCCTCACGACCGGCTCCGAGCTTCGGGAACGCGGGACCGCGATGTCCGTGGGCACCCCGCGCCCGCGCAGCACCACCGGCTCGCCGAGCTCCCAGCGGCGCGCCTCCTCCGGCTCGGCGAGGGCGATCGCCGCGCCCGACGCCGCGATCCCGCCGCGGGACTTGGCCAGGTCGGTGAGCCGCGCGGCCTCGTTCACCGGGTCGCCGATCACGGTGTACTCGTAGCGCCGCGGGTCGCCGACGTTGCCCGCCACGGCGTCGCCCGCGGAGACGCCGATCCCCGCCGCGAGCTCGGGCATCTCGTCGGCGAGCCGCTCGCGCAGCATCCGGGCGGCCGCCAGCGCGCAGCCGGCCGGGTCGTCGATGGTCACCGGCGCGCCGAACACGGCCAGCGCGGCGTCGCCCTCGAACTTGTTGATCCAGCCGCCATGTTCCTCCACCACGCCGACGACGACCGCGAAGAACCCGTTGAGCACCTCGACGACCTCGGCGGGCGGCCGCTCCGTGGCCATCGCGGTGGAGCCGACGAGGTCGACGAACAGCACGGCGACGCGGCGGACCTCGCCGCCGAGCTCGGCGTCGTCGGACGCGGCGGCGGCGCGGGCGACGTCCTGCCCGACGTGCCGGCCGAACAGGTCCCGGATCCGCTCCCGCTCCCGCAGCCCCTCGACCATCGTGTTGAACCCGGCCTGGAGCCGGCCGAGCTCGGTGTGGTCGTAGACGGGGACGGAGACGTCGAGCTCTCCCTTCTCCACCCGCTGCATCGCGCGCCGCACCGCGATCACCGGGTCCGCGGTGGACCGGGCGGAGCCGATGGTGGTGAGCAGCCCGGCGAAGAGCGCGGCGCCCCCGATGCCGAGGATCATCACGGCCAGCCGGTCCACGGTGACGTCCCGGAACACCAGGGCCGTGGTCCCGGCCAGGAGCAGGCCGAACACCGGCACCGCCGTGCCGAGCGCCCAGAACAGCACGGGGCGCAGCAGCACGCCCGGGAGCGCCCGGCTCCGCGGCGGCACGCCCGCGAGCACCACGGACGCCGGCCCGCGCAGGATCCGCTCGCCCAGCAGGTAGGACAGGGAGCAGGTGGCGATCCCGCCGATGGTGATCGTGGCCGCGACCGAGAAGGCCAGCCGCGCGGAGAACTGCAGGTTGAGCAGCCCGAACAGCACGACGGCGCCGGCCCAGAGGAAGGCCAGCACCACCACGAGCCGCAGCGGGCCGAAGAGCACGAGGCGCCGCGCGCGCCGGGCCGGGTCGACCCGGGCGCCGCGGCCACGGAGCCGGAACAGCGCCCGCCCGACGGCCAGCCCCAGCGGCGTGACGACGACGAGGTACCCGGCGAACACCGCGATGTTGACGAGCCGGACCTGCCCGGGATCGGAAACTCGCCCGTCCGGCACGACCCACGCGGCGAGCACGAACACCACGGCCGCCCCGCCGAAGTTCGCGAGGATCACCGCGACGCTGAGCAGCAGCCGGAGCGGCAGCCCCAGCACGAAGCCGCCGGGCCGCAGACGGTCCGCCATGCCGGGAGTCTAGGCCGAACGGGTGTCGGTCATGCTGGGGGACATGACGGAGCTGGAGGTCAGGCGCGGCGGCTCCCGCGGCCCTGCCGTGCTGCTGCTGCACGGGCTCGGGGCGACCGGCCGGGTGTGGGACGGGCTCATCGGCGCGCTCGGCGACCGGGCGTGGGTCGCGCCCGACCTGCCCGGCCACGGCCGGTCCGCGCCGCTGCCGGAGTACACGTTCGCGGCCGTCGCCGAGGCTGTGACCCCGCTCGCCGACCCCGCGGGGACGGTCGTGCTCGGGCACTCGTTCGGCGGCGTCGTCGCCCTGCACCTGGCCGGTCGGCCCGGCGTGCGCTCCGTGGTCGGGCTGGGGATCAAGGTGGCGTGGACCGCCGACGAGCTGGCCCGCGCCGCCGCGCTGGCCGCCCGCGCCCCGGCGGAGTTCGGCACCCGCGAGGAGGCCGTGGCCCGGCACCTGCGGGTCGCCGGGCTCGACGGCCTGGTCGACCCGGCCGACCCTGCGCTCGACGGCGCGGTCGCCCGGACCGGCGAGGGCTGGCGGACCGCGCTCGACCCGAAGGCCTTCGGCGTCGGGGACCCGCAGATGGCGGCACTGCTGGCCGCCGCCCCGGTGCCGGTCGTGCTGGCCCGGGGCGAGCACGACGCGATGGTCACGGCGGGCCAGCTGGCCGCACTCGTCCCGGCGCCGGTCGACCTCCCGGGCCTCGGCCACAACGCGCACGTCGAGGCCCCGGAGGCGCTGCTCCCGCTCCTTGGTTAGCGGACCGTCCCGACCAGGTGCACCGCACCCTTCCGGTTGCGGACGGCCAGGTCCCAGCCCTCCTTCGCCTGCTCCGTCACCAGCTCCACGGTCGACGGCAGCAGCAGCGGCGTGCGGAAGCCGACCTCGTACGTCGCGGCGTCGGGGACCCGGCCCTGCAGCGCGGCGAGGGCCCGCGCCGCCGTCCACATCCCGTGGGCGATCGCCCGCGGGAACCCGAACGCCTTGGCCGTGACCGGGTTCAGGTGGATCGGGTTCACGTCCCCGCTGACCGCGGCGTAGCGCCGCCCGGTGTCCGCCGGCACCCGCCACACCGCGGCGGCGGGGCCGTCGACCTCGGGCAGGTCGGGCAGCTCACCCGCGAGCCCGGTCGGGGCCTGCGCGCCGCGGGCCAGGTAGGTGCTGCGCCCGTCCCAGACCCGGTCCCCGCCGACGGACACCTCGGCGACCAGGTCCACCTGCGCCCCGCGCGGGTGCGCGGCGAACCGCTCGGCCCGCACCCGGACCTCGAGCTGCTCGCCGAGCCCGATCGCCCGGTGCACCGTGATCCGGTTCGCGACGTGCACGAGCCCCGGCAGCGGCAACGGGAAGGACCGCGCCGCCATCAGCTCGATCTGCAGCGGGAAGGCCAGGACGTGCGGGAACGTGAGCGGCAGCCGGTCGCCGAGCGGGAAGCCGCACACCCGCGCGTAGTCCGCGAGGTGCCCGACCTCCGGCGTGACCGTCCGCTCGAGGACGGTCCCCGGCAACGACCGCGCGCGCCCGGGCAGGACCGCACCGACGGCTGCCTTCGCGTAGAGACCGATCATCACGCCCCCAGCATCGACTGGCCGCACACCCGCACGACCTGCCCGTTGACCCCGCCGGACTCGGCCTGGCCCAGCCAGCCGATCGTCTCGGCGACGTCGACCGGCAGACCACCCTGGCGCAGCGAGTTGACCCGCCGCCCGGCCTCGCGCGTGCCGAGGGGCATCCTCGCGGTCATCTCGGTCTCGATGAAGCCGGGTGCGACCGCGTTGATCGTCACCCCCTGCTCTGCGACGACGGGGGCGAGCGCGCGCACCATGCCGATGATCCCGGCCTTGGACGCCACGTAGTTCGCCTGCCCGCGGTTGCCCGCGATGCCACTCTGCGAGGACACGCAGACGATCCGCGAGCCGTCCTGCAGCAGCGTGCCGTCGGCCAGCAGCGCCTCGGTGATCCGCAGCTGGGCGCGGAGGTTGACGTTCAGCACCGCGTTCCAGCGGTCCGGGTCCATGTTGGCCAGCAGCTTGTCCCGGGTGATGCCGGCGTTGTGCACCAGCAGGTCCACTCGGCCGTGGCGCTGCTCGAGGTGCGCGACCAGCCGCTCCGGGGCGTCGACGGCGGTGATGTCGAGCTGCAGCGCCGTGCCCCCGGTCCGGTTGGCCACCGTCGCGAGGTTCTCCCCGGCCGCGGGGATGTCGACGACGACGAGCGTGGCGCCGTCGCGCGCGAGGGTGTCGGCGATCGCCGCGCCGATGCCCCGGGCCGCGCCCGTGACCACGGCGACGCGCCCGGCCAGCGGCTTCTCCGGCAGCGTCGGGCTGTCCATCGCGGCCGGGTCCCGCGGGGAGCCGACCGGCACCCCGACCCGGACAACCTGCCCGTCGACGTACGCCGAGCGGGCGGACAGGAAGAACCGGACCGAGCTGTCGACGGCCGCGGGCGGCGCGTCGGCCGCCACGACCAGCAGGTTCGCGGTCGCACCCGCCCGCAGCTCCTTGGCGATGGTGCGGATCAGGCCGTCGAGCGCCTGGGCGGTGGCGGCGGCCTCGATGCCCGCGGAGGTGGAGCTCGCGGAGCCGACAAGCGAGGCGGCTCCGGCGGGTTCGGGTCCGAGCAGCAGCAGCCGCCCGGACGGGGCCAGCTTGCGCACCGCCGGGGTGAGGATCGCCCGGGCGGCGGCGAGGTCGTCGAGCGTGACGGCCGCCGTCAGGTCGACGACGACCGCGGCGAGCTTCTGGTCCCCCACCTCGTCGACGACGTGCTGGCCGGACTCCTCGACCAGCGCGGCGATCGGCTTCGCGAAGCGGCCGGCGCCGACCGACGCGACGAGCGCGGGGCCGGGCAGGAGCGCCTGGCCGGGCTCGTAGCGGCGCAGCAGCGGCACCCGCGGCACGCCGAGGCGCCCGGCGAGGGCGGTGTTGGACAGGTCCCGGACACGATCGGCACTCATCTCACGCCGCCTCGAGGATCGCGACGACGCCCTGGCCGCCGGCGGCACAGATCGAGATCAGGCCACGGGCCTTCCGCCCGCCCTCGCCGCCGCCCTTCTCGTGCAGCAGCTTCGCCAGCGTGGCGACGATCCGGCCGCCGGTCGCGGCGAACGGGTGCCCGGCCGCGAGCGACGAGCCCGTGACGTTGAGCCGCGACCGGTCGATCGACCCGAGCGGGGCGTCGAGGCCGAGCCGGTCCTTGGCGAACTCGACGTCCTCCCACGCCTTGAGCGTGGCGAGCACCGTGGAGGCGAAGGCCTCGTGGATCTCGTAGAAGTCGAAGTCCTGCAGGGTGAGCCCGTTGCGCTCGAGCAGCCGCGGCACTGCGTAGACCGGCGCGGTGAGCAGCCCGTCCCGCCCGTGCACATAGTCGACGGCGGCGGTCTCGGCGTCGACGAAGCGGGCCAGCACCGGCAGCTTGTGCTCGGCCGCCCACTCGTCCGAGCCGAGCAGGGCCAGCGCGGCGCCGTCCGTCAGCGGGGTCGAGTTGCCCGCGGTCATGGTGGCCTCGTCGCCGAACTGCTTCCCGAACACCGGCGCGAGCGTGGCCAGCTTCTCGACCGACGAGTCCGGGCGCAGGTTGTCGTCGCGGGTCAGACCCAGGTACGGGGTGACGAGGTCGTCGAGGAAGCCGCGCTCGTAGGCGGCGGCGAGGTTGCGGTGGCTGGCGGCCGCGAGCTCGTCCTGCGCCTCGCGGGAGACGCCCCACTCCTTCGCGGTGGTCGCCGCGTGCTCACCCATGGACAGGCCGGTGCGCGGCTCGGAGTTGCGCGGGATCTCCGGCACGATCTGCCCCGGCCGGAGCCTGGCCAGCAGCTTCAGCCGCTGCTGCACCGTCTTCGCGCCGTTGATCGCGACGAGCACCTTGCGCAGGTCCTCGTTCACGGCGATCGGCGCGTCGCTCGCGGTGTCGACGCCGCCCGCGACACCGCTCTCGATCTGGCCGAGCGCGATCTTGTTCGCCACCAGGATCGCGGCCTCCAGGCCGGTCCCGCAGGCCTGCTGGACGTCGTAGGCGGGGGTGGACGGGGCGAGCCGCGAGCCGAGCACCGCCTCGCGGGTGAGGTTGAAGTCGCGCGAGTGCTTGAGCACCGCACCGGCGACCACCTCGCCCAGCCGCTCGCCGGCCAGCCCGTAGCGGGCCACCAGGCCGTCGAGCGTGGTGGTGAGCATGTCGAGGTTCGACGCACGGGCGTAGCGCCCGTTGGCGCGCGCGAACGGGATCCGGTTGCCCCCGATGACGGCGGCGCGCCGCGGTGTGGACGGCATGTCGTTCCCTCCTGTGCGGATGAGCCCTGCGGTGGTCGGTATTACCCGCGAGTAGCCAGAACTCACAGTACCCGGTACCGTCGGTTCCATGAAGCCGGAGGCGACGCTCGCGGAGCCGGCCCTCGATCCGACCCGTGACCGGCGCGACTCCCGGTGGGACGCCCACCGCGAGCAGCGCCGTGCCGAGCTCGTCGGTACCACCGTCGCGGCGATCCGGCAGCACGGGGCCGGCGTGGGGATGGACGAGATCGCGGCCGCCGCGGGCACGTCGAAGACCGCGGTCTACCGGCACTTCCGGGACCGCACGGGGCTGTACACCGCGGTGTGCGAGGCGGTCGCGCGCGTGCTCACGGGACAGATCCGGCGCGCGACCGACCGGGCGCTGGCCGAGGGCGCGGGCCCGCACGCCGCCGTCGCCGCGGGGATCGACGCCTACCTGCGGCTCATCGAGTCCGACCGCGAGGTGTACCGGTTCGTGGTACACCGCCCGCTCCTCGGCGCCGCCGTCGCCGGCGCCGATCCCGTCACCGACCTGGTCACCGTGATCGGCGACCAGGTGGCCGCGGTGATCGAGTCCCACCTGCCCGGCGCGCCCGCCGCACGCACCTGGGGGCACGCGCTCGTCGGGATGGTCCGCGGGGCCGCGGACGACTGGCTCGCCCGCCCCACCGGCACCACCCGTGACGAGCTCACCGCCCGTCTCACCGACCTCGCCTGGACCGGACTCGCCGGCCTGGCGACCTCATCTCGCGCAGCGCGCGACGCGGGCACCGACCCGAGCGCAGCTCGCGACGCGAGCACCAGTACCGCAGGAGGCACCGCATGACCCCGTCCGTGGACGCGCTCCGCTCCACCCTCGACGGCCGCTGGGCGGACGTCCGGAGCTCGGTCCGGGAGCAGATGTCCCGGTTCCGCCCGGCCGACCCGGACCTGTCGACCGAGGAGTACCGCGCGACGATCCTGGAGCTGGTGCGCGAGCTGGCCGAGACCGGCCGGCCGCACACCGGGTTCTCGCCCGAGTACGGCGGCAAGGGCGACGTCGGCGGTGTCGTCACCGCCTTCCAGGCCCTCGGCTACGGCGACCTGTCGCTGCTGGTCAAGGCCGGTGTCCAGTGGGGGCTGTTCGGCGGCGCCGTGCAGGTGCTGGGCACCGAGCGGCACAACGAGCGGTACCTGCGGCAGATCATGGACGGCGAGCTGCTCGGCTGCTTCGCGATGACCGAGACCGGCCACGGCTCGGACGTCCAGCACCTGCGCACCACGGCCACCTACGACCCGGTCGCCGAGGAGTTCGTGATCGACACCCCGGAGCCGGGGGCGCGCAAGGACTACATCGGCAACGCGGCGCGCGACGGCCGGATGGCGGTCGTGTTCGCCCAGCTCGTCACGCGCGGGGAGACGCACGGCGTGCACGCCTTCCTCGTCCCCATCCGGGACGAGGCCGGCGCCGCGATGCCCGGCGTCGAGATCGGCGACTGCGGGCACAAGGCCGGGCTCAACGGCGTCGACAACGGGCGACTGGCCTTCCGCTCCGTGCGGGTACCGCGCGAGGCCCTGCTGAACCGGTTCGCCGACGTCTCGCCGGACGGCACCTACTCAAGCTCGATCGAGAACGAGGGCCGCCGCTTCTTCACCATGCTCGGCACGCTCGTCCGCGGGCGGATCAGCGTGGCGGGCGGCGCCGGCAGCGCGTCCCAGAAGGCACTGGCCCTGGCGATCCGCTACGGCGAGCGCCGCCGGCAGTTCGCCGACCCGGGCACCGGGCAGGAGACCGCGATCCTCGACTACCGCGCTCACCAGCGGAAGCTGCTGCCGGCGCTGGCCACCACCTACGCGCTGCAGTTCGCGCAGGACGACCTGGTCGCCGAGATGCACCGCCTGCAGGCTCCGGGTGCGGAGCCCGACGAGAAGGCCCAGCGCGACCTGGAGAGCCGGGCCGCGGGCGTCAAGGCGATCGGCACCTGGCACGCCACCCGCACCATCCAGACCTGCCGCGAGGCGTGCGGTGGCGCCGGCTACCTGTCGGAGAACCTGCTGCCGCAGCTCAAGGCGGACACGGACGTCTTCACCACCTTCGAGGGCGACAACACCGTCCTGCTCCAGCTGCTCGCCAAGAACCTGCTGGCGGACTACGGCAAGAGCGTCCAGAAGCTCTCGCCACTGGGGCTGGCCCGGTTCGTCGGCGGTCAGGCGCTCGACGCGGCCGCCGAGAAGACCGGCGTCAACAAGCTGCCGCGGCGGCTCCCGGGCCGCGGCTTCCGCCCGCGGGACCGCGCCGAGCAGCGCCGGCTGCTCGCGGACCGGGCCGAGCACCTGCTCGCCGGGGTCGCGCGGCGGCTGCGTCCGGCACTGAAGAAGGGCGCCGACCAGTTCGCGATCTTCAACGCCGCACAGGACCACCTCCTCGACGCCGCCCGCGCGCACGTCGACATCCTCGTGCTCGACGCGTTCGTCGCCGGGATCGAGCGGGCCGCCGACCCGTCGGTGAAGGCGTTGCTGGAGACGGTGTGCGACCTGCACGCGCTCGCGACGATCGAGCGGGACCGCGCCTGGTACCTCGAGCACGGCCGGCTCACGGCGGCCGAGACCCGCGCCGTCGTCGCCGCCGTGAACGAACTGTGCGGCGAGCTGCGGCCGCACGCCCGGCTGCTGGTCGACGCCTTCGGCATCCCCGAGGGCTGGATCGCCTGCCCGCTGCTGGAGGACCCCGCCGCGGAGAGCGGCGCGACGGCCTCGGTGCCGGAGATGGTGGGCTGACCCCCGCGGGGGGTTGAGCCGATGGGCTGAGAGTCACACGTCGTTCGCTGCCGTAACGGTCCTCATCACTCTTTCGATGGACGGTTAGCGCGACGGTTGCGCCCGCGCGGCACCCCGACGCCGCACGGAGTAGCCGTCGCTCGCTCCCTGTTGGTCCATCCGGTGGAGGACGCGCCGATGCGGCGATCCCGCGTGCGGTGGCGGCCGGTCGCGCTGCTCGCGCTGCCGCTCGCCCTGGGCGCCGTGCTGCTCGCATGCGCCGCGCCCACCGCGGACCCGGCGCCCGCACCGCAGATGGCGGCGCCCGAGGTGCTGCCGTACGTCGACGTCTCGCTGCGGCCCTCGCCGTTGCCGGACATGGTCGCGCGGACCGGCGTCCGCTCGGCGGTCCTCGCGTTCGTGCTGTCCGCCGACGGCAGCTGCACGCCCTCCTGGGGCGGCCAGACCCCGATCACCGATCCGGTCGTGGTCGAGGCGGCGCGGTCGCTCGAGCAGGTCACGGTGGCGACCGGCGGCGCGACCGGGACCTACCTGGAGAACGCCTGCCCGACCCCCGAGACGCTGGCCGGGGCGTACCGCACCGCGCTCGCGTCCGTCGGCGCCACCCGGCTCGACGTCGACGTGGAGACCGGGGTCGACGCCGAGAAGGTCGTGAGCGCGCTCGCGCTGCTCACGGGCGTCGACGTCACGCTGACCCTGCCGGTGCAGGACGCGGCGCACGGCCTCACGGCCGCCGCGCTCGACCTGGTCCGGACCGTCGACGCGCACGGCGTCGACGCCCGGGTCAACGCGATGGTCATGAACTTCCCCGACGAGGGCGACTGGTCGGGAGCGATGCTCCGGGCCACGGACACGGTCGTCGGGCAGCTGGACCGCGCCCCGTCGCGGGTCGGTGTCACCCTCATGCTCGGCCGGACCGACACGGGTCCGGTCACCACCCTCGCCGACGCCGCAGGCGTCGCCGGGGTCGCCCGGGACCGCGGCATCGGCGCCGTCGGCCTGTGGTCCGTGGGACGCGACAACGGCGACTGCCCCGGCAACGCCACGGCGTCCTACGCGTGCAGCGGGATCGCACAGACCCGCTACGCCTTCATCCGGACAATCCGCGACGTGAGCGCGGGCCTCGCTCCCCCGGAGGACGTGACCCCATGATCGACGACGAGACGCGTGCCCTGCGCTCCGTCCCGGCTCCCCGCCGTCCCCTCGACGATGTCGACGACGCGCCGCTGGGGTCCCCGGCCCCGCCGCTCGGTGCGCCCGGGCGGCCGGGTGGGTCGGGCTCCGGGCGGACCATGCCGTGGGCCGAGGACGCGACGCGGGTCAGCGGCGGTCCCGGCTGGGACCAGGACGCGACGCGGGTCGGACAGTGGGACGACGACGTGACGCGCGTCGGCACCTGGGACGACGAGGCGACGCGCGTCGGGCCCGCCGACGTGACCCGGATCGAGCCCCGGGACGACGACGCGACCCGGGTCGGGGGCGTGCCGGCGGCGTGGGACGCCGCCGGGCCCCCGGCCGACGTCGGCCTGCCCGGGATCGACGCGACCACGGCGATCTCGGCGCGGCGCCGGGCGGAGCTCGCGGCCGAGTCGCCGGTCGACGCCACCGCCGCCATCGCCTCGGTGCGCCCGGTGTTCGTCGACGAGCGCGGCCGCCGCACCCGCGGGATCAAGTTCGGCGTCTACAGCGTGGTCGCGGTGTGCATCGTGTTCCTCGCGGTCGTCGGCATCAGCCTCGCCGCCGGCAACCGGGGCCCGCTGATGGAGATCCCGCTGCTCGGGGGCGCCAGCTCCGCCGAGGCCAGCGACACGGTCGACACGGACGAGATCGCCCCGCCGCCGCAGCCGGTGGCGGAGAAGGCGACCGCGACCACCACCGCCGCCAAGCCCGCCGCCACGACCACCCGCGCCCCCGCCGCCCCGGTCGCCACGGTGCCGCCGGCGGTCACCACCACCGCCCCGGCCCCCACCACCACGGTCGCCCCGACGACCACCACGACCGCCCCAACCACGACCCGGACCCGCACGCGTACGCAGAGCCCGAACCCCAACACGGATGCGGGCAACGGCACGGGTACCGCCACGGGCACAAGCCCCGACACGATCGCCGCGCCCGCCACCAACTGAGGGGTGAACGGCGCTCTCGCTCACCCCTACTGAACGAGAGCGCCGCTCGCTCCATCGCCCGCCCGGGCTCTCCCCGGCCGCGGCACCGTCCGACCCTCCGCTCCCCGGGAAACACGAACGGCGCTCTCGTTCACTCCTGGTGAGCGAGAGCGCCGTTCGTTCAATGCGGGACGATCAGCTCGCCACGCGCGCCGCACAGGCGTCGCGGTCCCCGGTGTAGGCGGGGTCCTGGGCGGCGGCCAGCCGCAGGTGCGGCAGCGCGTCACCGTGCCGGCTCTGCCGCTGCAGCGTGCGCCCGAGCAGGTACCGGGCGTACGGGTCGCTCGGCGCGAGCTCGACGGCCCGGCTCAGCGTCTCCTCGGCCCGGCGCAGCTGCGCGGACCGGTAGTAGGCCCGCCCGAGCAGCAGGGCACCGGCCGCGGTGTCGCGCAGCTCGTCGACCAGCGGCGCCAGCAGCTCGAGGGCCTCCAGCGGCCGGCCGGCCTCGAGACTCCCCTCGGCCAGGCGGTAGATCAGTGCGTTCTCCATCGCAGCCTCCCTTCACGCTGCCCAACCCGATACCCCCTCCCCCTATTCCGAAGTCCCCGGCATCCTGATCATCAGGAGCTCACGGCTCGTCCGGCTGCCGAAACCGACCCTCAGCTCCTTCTCGACACCCGCCGAACCCCACCCACATCCGGATACCGTGCGGGCATGGATCTGGACGACCTGCGTGCGGTGCTGTTCGACATGGACGGCACGCTCGTCGACTCCGACGGCGCGGTGGAGCGGGCGTGGCGGACCTGGTCGGCGGAGTACGGCGCGGACCCGGAGGCCGTGCTGGCGGTGGCGCACGGTCGCCCGTCGGCCCCCACGGTCCGCGAGGCCCGGCCCGACCTGGACGAGGCCGGGGTGGCCGCAGCCGCCGCCCGCCAGCTCGAACTGCAGTACACCGATCTCGACGACGTCCGCGAGATCCCCGGCGCCCGCCGCCTGCTCGGCCTGCTCGACGTCCTCGGCCTGCCCTGGGCCGTCGTCACCAGCGCCGACCGCAGGCTGACGGACGTCCGGCTGCGCGCCGCGGGCATCACGCCGCCGGAGGTGCTCGTGACCAGCGAGGACATCTCCGCGGGCAAGCCGGACCCGGAGGGCTACCTCCGCGCCGCCAAGGCCCTCGGCGTCGATCCCGCCGCGTGCCTGGTCGTCGAGGACACCGAGCCCGGCCTCGCCGCCGGCTGGGCGGCCGGCGCCCGCACCGCCGCACTGCGCGGCCTGCGCGGCGACCTCTCCTTCACCGGCCTCGACGACCTGGCCGACCTGCTGAGCGAGTGGGTCCCGCCCCTGCCCCCGTCCTGAGTGGCGATGGTCGCTATAGCGACTATCGCCACTCACAGCAGGTCAGCGGTACCGCTCCACGATCCGCCGCTTGACGAGCTTGCCGGTGGGCGTGCGGGGCAGGGAGTCGGTGAAGTCGACGGTGCGTGGGCACTTGTAGTGCGCGATCCGCGAGCGGACGAACTCGAGCAGCTCGCGCTCCAGCTCCGGCCCCGGCATCGCCCCCGCCGCGGGCACGACGACCGCCTTGACCTGCTCACCCATCTCCTCGTCCGGCACGCCGATCACGCCGACGTCGTGCACCGCGGGGTGCAGGGCGAGCGCGTCCTCGATCTCCTGCGGGTAGATGTTCACCCCACCCGAGATGATCATGAACGACTTGCGGTCGGTGAGGTAGAGCCAGCCGCCCTCGTCGACGTACCCGATGTCACCCGTGGTCGCCCACAGTGGATGGTCGGGGTGGCGGGAGTCGGCCGTCTTGGCCGGGTCGCCGTGGTAGGCGAAGGTCTCGATGTCCCGTTCGAAGTAGATCGTGCCGATCTCGCCGGGCCCCAGCACCGCGCCGTCGTCGCCGCAGATCCGCAGGATCCCGACCTTCGCCTGCCCCACGGAGCCGGGGTGCTCCAGCCACTCGGCCGAGCTGATCCGGGTGGAGCCGGGCGACTCGGTGGAGCTGTAGTACTCCTCCAGCACCGGCCCCCACCATTCGATCATCCTGCGCTTGACCTCGATCGGGCAGGGCGCGGCGGCGTGCACCGCGATCCGCAGCGAGGAGAGGTCGTAGCGGTGCCGGACCTCGTCGGGCAGCTTGAGCATGCGGACGAACATCGTCGGCACCCACTGGCTGTGGGTGATCCGGAAGCGCTCGATGTCGGCGAGCGCGCGCTCGGCGTCGAAGCGGTCCGCGATCACCACCGTGCCGCCCAGGGCGTGCACCATCGAGCCGAACCGCAGCGGCGCGGAGTGGTACTGCGGCGCCGGCGAGTAGTAGACCGAGTCCCGGCCGAAGCCGTAGGCCTCGCCGAAGCCGCTGAGCATCGGGTCGCCGGGCTCGTCCACCTGCCGCTCCGGCAGGTCCCGCTTGATCCCCTTGGGACGCCCGGTGGTGCCGGAGGAGTAGAGCATGTCCATGCCGCAGGGCTGGTCGTCGAGCGCGCCGGCCGGCTGCTCGGCCAGCGCCGCCTCGTAGTCCTCGTGCCCCGGCACCGACCCGCCGACGGCGAGGCGCAGCTCGACCTTCGGGGTCTCGGCCACGATCGCCTCGGCGATCCCGGACAACGCCGCCGAGACGACCAGGACCCGCGCCTCGCAGTCCGACACGATGTAGGCGACCTCGGGCGGCGAGAGGTGGCTGTTGACCGCGGTGACGTAGAGGCCGCAGCGCAGCGCCGCCCAGTAGACCTCGAACACCTCCGGCCGGTTCTCCAGCACGAGGGCCACGTGGTCGCCGCGCGTCAGTCCCTGCGCCAGGAACACCCGCGCGAGCTGCGCGGACCGGTCGTCGAGCTCCTTGTAGGTCTGGCGGAGCCCGTCGAGCGGGCCTCCGGACATGATCGTCGCGATGTCGTCCGGCGCCTCCCGCGCCCAGGTCCCGGGGTACACGTCAGCTCACCCTGCCGGCGGTCCGGCCGGCCTGCCCGTCGTTGCGCACCCCTCGTTTCTAGCCGCCTGAACGAACGATCGCTAGACCTCGCTCGCCAGATCCGCGTGCTCCACGCGGAGGTCCTTCTTGAGGATCTTGCCGCTGGGGTTCTTCGGCAGGGACTCGGCGAACACGATGTACTTGGGCCGCTTGTACCCGGCGAGGACCTCGCGGGCGTGCGTGTCGACCTGCTCGCGGGTCAGCTCCACGCCCTGCTTCGGCACGACGACCGCGGTCACCGCCTCGATCCAGTGCGGGTGGCTGATGCCGAACACCGCCACCTCGGCCACGCCCTCGAGCAGGTACAGGGCCTCCTCGACCTCGCGGGAGGCGACGTTCTCCCCGCCGGTCTTGATCATGTCCTTCTTCCGGTCGACGACGGCGAGGTAGCCGTTCTCGTCGACCACGCCCAGGTCCCCGGAGTGGAACCAGCCGTTCCGGAAGGCCGCGGCGGTCTTCTCCTCGTCGTTGTAGTAGCCCAGCGCGGCGTGCGGGGACCGGTGCACGATCTCGCCGACCTCGCCCGGCGGGACCTCGTTGTCCTCGTCGTCGACCACGCGGGTCTCGACGTTGAGCGACGCCCGCCCGGCCGACCCGGCGTGCGGCAGCTGCTCGTGCGGGCGCAGGATCGTGGCCAGCGGCGACATCTCGGTCTGCCCGTAGAAGTTCCAGAACTGCACGTCGGGCAGCCGTCGGGACAGTTCCTTGAGCACCTCCACCGGCATCGCCGAGGCGCCGTAGTAGCCCTTGCGCAGGCTGGACAGGTCCCGGCTGTCGAAGTCCGGGTGGCGCAGCAGCGAGATCCACACCGTGGGCGGGCAGAACAGCTTGGTGACCTTCTCGCGCTCGATCGTCTCGAGCAGCCGCGCCGGGTCCGGGCCGGGCAGGATGATGCTGGTCGCGCCCAGGTAGACGTCGACGGAGAAGAAGCAGTCCAGCTGCGCGCAGTGGTACATCGGCAGGGTGTGGACCTCGACGTCGTCGACGCTCATCCCGCCGTCGACCACGCAGGACACGTACTGCGTGATCAGCGACTTCGACGACAGCATCACGCCCTTGGGCCGCGACTCGGTGCCCGAGGTGTACATCAGCCGCAGCGGGTCGTCGTCGGCCACCAGAACCTCGGGCGGGCTGTCCGGGCCGGAGTCGATCCAGCCGTCGACGTCCTCCCAGTCCCCGGTCGGGCCCGAGTTCGATCCAGCACCGGACAGCGAGATCCAGCCGCGCACCCCGCCGGAGAGCCCGGCGCTGGCGAGCGCCTTCTCCGCGGTGGGGGCCAGCGCGTCCTCGGTGACCATGCCCTTCGCGCCGGCGTGCCCGAGGATGAACGCGATCTCGTCGGCGCCCAGCATGAAGTTGACCGGCACCAGCACCACACCGAGCCGGGCGGTGGCGAACGCCAGCACGGCGAACTGCCACGAGTTGTGCGAGAGCAGGGCCAGCCGGTCGCCCTTCTCCAGGCCCTTCCCGGCCAGGTTGTTCGCGCACCGGTTCACGGCGGCGTCGAACTCCGCGAAGCTCGCCCGGCGCCCGCCCGCGACCACCGCGAGCTTGTCCGGGTAGCGCAACGCGGTGCGGCGCAACAGGTCGCCGAGCGAGTGCTGGCGGGCCCGGGCGATCGCCTCGGTGGTCTGCGGGGTGAACTGTGCGACGTCGGCCACACCACGCATCCTGCACGAACGGCCACCCGCCGGACCAGAGCGGGACCGGCCGAGCGGTCAGGTCGGCGTGGCGAACCGTTCCGCCACAGCCGCGGCGACCCCGGCGGCCGTCACTCCACGCACCCCAGCCGCGCAGCACCCGCACGCATCGACCGCGCCAGGGCCTCCCGGGAGGGACCCGGCGGCGCCGGGGCCGAGGCGGCGGGGGCCCGCAGCCCGTCGAGCACGAAGGCGGCGAACCGTTCCCAGGCGCGAGGTGCGGCCTCGGCGGTGCGGTGCACCAGGCCGGCGTTGGCCATGAGGAGCAGCGGCAGGTCCTCGGGCGTGACGTCGGCGCGCAGGTCGCCCGAGCGTTGCGCCCGGTCGACCAACTCGGCCAGCCCGGCCTCGACCCGCCCGCGCAGCGCCTCCAGCTCCGGCTCGGCCGGCACGCTCAGGGTGAGCAGGTCGGCGAGGCCCCGGTCCGCGGCCTGCATGCGCAGCACCGTGAGGACGTAGGCCCGGAAGCCGGTCCACGGGTCGGGCTCGGCGAGCGCCTCCTCCGCGGCCCGCGCGAAGTCCGCCATCCGCTCCGCGAACACCGCCGCGACGAGCGCCCGGCGGGTGGGGAAGCGCCGGTACAGGGTGGCGTTGCCGACGCCGGCGCGGCGGGCGATCTCGTCGATCGGCGCCTGCAGCCCCTGTTCCCCGAACACCGCGCGGGCCGCCGCGACGAGGGCGCGGCGGTTGCGCTCGGCGTCGGCGCGCAGTGTCACGCCGCACACCATAACGGACGAAATGGGGAGCGATCCCCACTTGTGTTAGCGTCCGGGCATGGCGTTGGCGAAGCTCCGGGAGCTCCCCGGACGGATCAGCAGCGGCGGTTTCGTGCTCCACTCCGGCCTGGAGAAGTGGAAGGCCGGCCCGGAGCAGGCCGCGGGCGTGTACGGCATGGCGACCACCGCCTACCCCTTCCTCAAGCGGGTTCCGCAGGAGCAGTTCATGAAGGCGCTCGCCGCGGGCGAGATCGCCACCGGCGTCGCCCTGCTCACGCCGTTCATCCCGGCGGCGGTCGGCGGCGCGCTGCTCACGGCGTTCGCGGGCAGCCTGCTCGGCCTCTACGTCCGGATCCCGGGCCTGCGGCGGCCGGGCAGCATCTGGCCGAGCCAGCAGGGACTGGGGATCGCGAAGGACGTCTGGCTCGCCGGCATCGGCGTCGGCCTGCTCGCCGACGGCGTCACCCGCGACTGACCCACCCCCGGGCCACCGCACCCCGGCCCGACCTCCGCGGGTCAGGCGAGGGTGAGGATCCGGGGGCCGTCCTCGGTGACCGCGACGGTGTGCTCGACGTGCGCGGCGCGGCTGCCGTCCGCGGTGCGGATCGTCCAGCCGTCCCTGTCGTGTCGGTAGGAGTCCTTCCCGCCGGCGTGCAGCATCGGCTCGATCGCGATCACCAGCCCCGGGCGCAGCTTCAGCCCGCGGCGCGGCTTGGCCTCGTTGGGCACGTGCGGCTCCTCGTGCATCGAGCGTCCGACACCGTGGCCGCCGTGGTCGGCCAGCATCCCGTAGCCCGCCCCGCGCGCGACCTGACCGATCGCGTGCCCGACGTCGCCCATCTGCGCGCCCGGCTGCGCCGCGGCGATGCCGGCCTCGAGGGCCGCCTCGGTCGTGGCGATCAGCTTCTCGTCGCTGGAGGCGGAGCCGGCCGTCGACCCCGGGTCCCCGTTCCCGACGACGACGCTGAAGGCGGCGTCGGCGCACCAGCCGTCGAGGTGGACGGCGAAGTCGACGCTGAGCAGGTCGCCCTCGCGGAGCTTCGTGCGGGACGGGATCCCGTGGACCACCGCGTCGTTCACGCTCACGCAGAGCACGCCCGGGTACGGCCCCGGCGCCCAGCGCGGGTGGTAGCCGCGGAAGCTCGACACCGCCCCGGCCTCGGCGATCATGTCGGAGGCCAGCGCGTCCAGCTCGCTCGGCCGGACACCGGGCGCCGCCCGCTCGCGGACCGCGGCGAGAATGCGGGCGACCACCGACCCGGCGGCGTCGATCGCGTCGATCTCCCCGGGCGTCTTCAGCTCGATCACATCGATAACAATACCGGTATTAGTATGACGTCATGGTCCGCGTCCCCCTGACCCCCGAGGACCGCGAGCGCGGCGAGCGGCTGGGTGCCCTGCTGCGCGCCGCGCGGGGCGACCGCAGCATCGGCGACGTCGCCGCGGCGGCGGACATCTCGCCGGAGACACTGCGCAAGATCGAGACCGGCCGGATCCCCACCCCCGCGTTCTTCACCGTCGCCGCGCTGGCCGCGGAGCTCGGCCTCGGGCTCGACCTGCTGGCCGAGTGCGGCCGCGCCGGCGCCTCCCCGGCGGCCTGACCCCGGCATGGCGCACGACCCGGCGGTCCTGCTCGCCCGCGTCCGCAGGGCCGCGAAGGGCACGCCGTACACGGTCACCGGCACCGCCGACGGGTTCGAGCTGGTCGCCGAGGTCCTGAGCCCGCCCGGGGCGCGCGGCCGCCGTCGCGCGGAGACCCTGACCCACCGGGTCACGCTCGACGCGACCGGCGGCACCTACCGCGTCACGGACACCCGTGTCCCGGTGCCGGGCGCACCCGAGGAGGCCGGCGACCGCCGCTCGCTGCTCACCGGCTTCGGCCGCCGACCCGACTCCCCCGAGCAGGCCGGCACGGAGGGCCACCGGATCGTCGACGACGCCGCCGCGGGCCTGGGGTGGACGCGGGTGCGGTCGCCGCTGGAGCGCCCGGGCGTGGTGCTCGCCGCGCTCCTCGGCTTCTGTGTGCTGCTCCTCATCGTCGGGCTCGTCCTGTTGCTCTGAGTAGCCCTGTGTCAAGCCGCTCGGTGTTGATGGGCTTGGGCGGCGCGGTGTCTGGCGGGGTCGTAGGGGGTGTTGGTCTGCCAGCATT
>NZ_JBEZDN010000047.1:0-53691 GCF_040648315.1 Pseudonocardia sp. NPDC049154 | reverse complement strand
CCGGCGAGCGTGCGGGCCGGCGGGGATCCGGCCTCCCCGAGTCTAGATATCGCTCACTGGTGCACCTTCCTTGTGTCCGGGCCGGCTGTCCGGCCGGTCGGAGGGTCGACGACCGCCGCAAAGCCGGTCGTCCCGGCCGAGGGCGGTGCCGAGCCGGACGGTGCCGAGCCGGACGGTGCCGAGCCGGACGGGACCGAGCCGGACGGTGCCGAGCCGGACGGTGCCGAGCCGGACAGGACCGAGCCGGACAGGACCGAGCCGGACGGGACCGAGCCGGACAGGGCCGCGCCCAGGCCGGTGCCTTCGAGGGCGGTGCGGGCGCGGAGCGCGGCGTCGGCGGCCTCCCGCAGCGCCGCCCGGCGCAGGGCGCAGGCGGAGCCCTCGGCCAGCACCGAGCGGCGCGCCTCGGCCACCCTCGCCACGGCGGACGAGTCGGGGCCGGCCGCGCCGTCGGCGGCCTCCCGCGCGGTGCGGCGCGCCTCGCGGTGCTGCTCGGCGGCCCGGTCCGCGGCCGCGGCCACCCGCTCGACCTCGGCCGCCAGCGCGTCGAGGTCGGCGGCGCGGTCCGCGGGGACCGTGAGCGCCTCGAGCCGGCGGCGCACCGCCCGCGGCCCGACGCCCGGTTCGATCCGCTCGAGCAGCTCCTCGGCCCGGCGTGAGCGGTCCGCCGCCTCGGCCCGCAGCGTGCCCAGCCGCTCGGCCTCGGCCTGCCGGGCCTGCCGCTCGCCCGCGAGCCGGTGGATCTGCTCGGCGTCGGCCGTGACGGCCTCGTCGACCCGGATCTCGCCCCGCTCGGCCCGCAGCGCGCGCAGCCGATCCTCGAGCTCGGCGAGCGTCTCCTCGGCCCGGTCCCGGGCCTCCCGGGCGGTGTCGAACTCGGCGAGCCGGGTGGCGTCGAGCACGACCCCGGAGGCCGCGAGCGCCGCCAGGTCCGCCCGCAGCCGCGCGACGTCCCGCGCCGCCGGGTACGCCCGCACCCGCTGCTGCGCCTCGGCGCCCGCCCGCGCCGCGCTCTCCCGGTCCCGGGCCAGCGCCGTGGCCCGGCGCTCCAGGCGGCCGATCTCCTCGGCCAGGGCGGCCACGTCACCCGCCCGGGACATCTGTTCCGCCGCCGCGGCGTCGGCGTGCTCGTAGGCGGACAGCGCGCGCCGCAGCTCGACCTTCTGCGCGTTGCGGTGCTCCTTGTAGAGCCGGTCCGCCTCCTCGTCGAGCTCCGCGAGGATCGCTCGCACGTCCCGCCCGCTGCGCGCGGTGAACACCAGCTCGGCCAGCTCCCCGCCGCCCTCGCAGAGCCGGGCGCCGCCCTCGCGCAGCGCCTCGTGCCCGAGCCCGAAGCTCTGTTGCCAGGTGCGGCGGGACTGCGCGCCACCGGGGCCCCAGGGCGCCTCGAGCAGCTCGTCCCCCGGCCCGAACAGCCCGCGGGTGGTGCGGCGGACGGCCAGCTCCCCGTCCGGCAGCGCGATCTCGGCCGCGACGGCGAGCCGGGCCGGCGAGGCGGCGTAGGCGTGCCGGACCGGGCGCGGGAAGCCCCAGAGCAGGTCGGACACGGCGTCGAGCAGCGTCGACTTGCCCGCCTCGTTGGGCCCCGTGACCAGCGTCAGCCCGCGGCCGAGCGCCAGCACGCGGCCCTCGTGGGTGCCGTAGCGCTCGAGGGTGAGCCCGGTGATCCGCACCCCTCAGGCCGCCGATCCGCGCGCGGCGTCCGAGCCGGCGAGCCGCGCCCGCAGCTCCTCCTCCGCCCGCCGGGCCAGCTCGGCCAGCCCGGCCGGGTCCCGCAGGTCCAGCCCGGCCCCGCGCAGCCGACGCCCGGCCTCGCGCTCGAGGACGGCGACGAGCTCGCCGGCCCGCTCCGGCTCCGCCACCAGCCGCGACGCCGCCACGGCGACCGCGCCCGCGAGCTCCTCGTCGACGGCGGCCACGGCCTCCGTGGGCGCGTCCTCCGCCCGGGGGCTACGTGTGCGGTTGCGCACCATCTCGACGACGGCCCCGGACTTCTCCGCCACCACGTCGATCTCCGCGCGCAGCCACTCCGCGTCGAGCAGGGCGGGCGCCGCCGGGGTGGGCCCGTCGAGGGTCACACGGGCCGCGACCGGCCGGGAGCCCGCGGCGAGGCCGACCGCGCGCAGCTCGGCGTCGAGCGCCTCCAGCACCTCGTCCGCGTCGGCACAGGCGCTCGCGTCGAGCCGGACGTGGGTCCAGCGGGCGACGTCGCAGACCTCGTGCCGCAGCTCGGCCCGCGCGCCGGGCCCGACCTCGACGACGGTCGCGCCCTTCGCCCCGGGCTCGCGGGGGTGCCGGCCCTGCAGGTTCCCGCTGAACGCGGCGACGTGCTCCCCGTCGTTGACCACGCGGCGGTCGTGCACGTGCCCGAGGGCGAAGTACTCGTAGCGGCACCGCGCGAGGTCCTCGGGGGTGCAGGGCGCGTAGGAGTCGTGCCCCTCCGCACCCAGCACGGACGTGTGCAGCAGCCCCACGTTGACCAGGCCCGGGATCCGGTCGGGGTAGGCCGGCACCAGGTTCTCCAGCACCGCGCGGGTGGCGAAGCCCTGGCCGTGCACGGCCAGCCCCACGTCGTCGAGCACCACGGTCTCGGGACGGTCGGTGGCCAGGCGGTGCACGTTCGGCGGCAGGCGCAGCGACCGCGTGATCTCGCTCTCCGCGTCGTGGTTGCCGTTGATGAGGAAGACGGGGATCCCCTCGTCGTGCAGCCGGGACATCTGCCGGACGAAGAAGGCGCCGGTGGCGTAGTCCCGCCAGTTCCCGTCGTAGACGTCCCCCGCGAGGAGCAGCGCGTCGGCCCGCTCGGCCACGGTGAGGTCGACGAGGTTCTCGCAGGCCCGGCGGGTGGCCCGGCGCAGCGTGTCCGCCAGGTCGGAGTCCCCGAGCCGGGAGAGCCCCAGCAACGGGCTGTCGAGGTGCAGGTCGGCGGCGTGGACCAGGCGCACTCCCAGAACCTCCAGACGGGCGGGCCGGCACACGAACTACACGCGTGCGATTCGACTGCGGCGAGCGTACAACCGCCCTCCGACAATCCCGGGACGTGCGCGACGCCACCCCGTGCGACCTGGGAGATCATGGGTTTCGCGTGCCAAAATCGGGCGATTCAGCGTCCGAACCAGCCTCGTCTCAGCGCCGATCCGGGGCCCTTGCCCCGAGCCGTGGGAGGCGAGTTGCAGGTCCATCTGTGCGAGCGGTGCTACGCGCCGATCGACATCGCTCGCGAGCGCTACACCACTCTGGCCCACGTCGACCGGGTGCTGCCCGACGGCAGCATCGCGTGGGTCCACTCCGCCCTGCACGCCGACGCGTGCGGCGAACCCGCCCGGGAGCGGTCGGCCGCCGAGCCGCCGGACACCGGTGAGTGGGACCCGTCCCGGCGGGGGCACTCCCCGGCCGCCGCGCAGCACGCGGCCCGCCGGACGGAGCCGAGGGACGTGCGCACCTCGCGCTGACCTCCCGCGGCGGGGGTCCTCCCCCCGGTCGACGCCCGCCGCACCCACGGGAGGTGGGGGTGGTCCCCCGCGGAAATAGGGGGGTCACCGCGACCCTCCTAGGGGGTTGTCCAGACGCGCGGGACGCCCTCCGGGCGGAAGTCTCTGAGGGGTCATCAGCGAGCCGGTGCCCCGGCCGCGCAGGACCCCCTCGGAGGCATCCATGCGCACGCCCGTCCCACCCCCGTCCGGCACCGGCGCGCCCGTTCTCACCGCGCCCGGCCCCGCGGCCGCCGGGTCCGCCGACACCGACCTGCTCGGCCGGCTCGCCGCCGGCGACCAGGCCGCCTGGCGCGAGGTCGTGACCCGGTACGAGCGGCTCGTCCGCTCCCGGGTCCGCGGCTTCCGGCTGCAGCCCGCCGACGCCGACGACGCCGTCGCCGCCACCTGGCTGCGGCTCGCCCAGAACGCCGACCGCATCAACGACGTCGAGCGGCTCCCGGGCTGGCTCTCGACCGTCGCCGGCCGCGAGTGCCTGCGGATCCTCGACCGGGCCGCGCACGCCGGCGTCCCGGTGGAGGACGCCGGGGTCGCCGTCGCGGAGGCGACGCCCGGGCCCGAGCAGCGCGCGGTCGACGCCGACATCGCCCGCGAGCTGCGGGCCCTGGTCGCGGACCTGCCCCGCCGACGCCGGCTGCTCATCGCCGCGCTGTTCGGCGAGGACACCTGGAGCTACGAGCGGATCAGCCGGGTCACCGGCATCCCCACGGGCTCCATCGGCCCCACCCGGGCCCGGGCGCTCGACCAGCTCCGCCGGCTCGCGGTGGAGCGCGGCCTGGGCGCCGCGCACCCGGTCGTGCGGGGGCTCGCCCCGACCGCCGGCACCGCCGCGGGCTGAGCGGGACCCCCCGGCTCAGGAGCCGGGGTGGGTCTCGCTGGTGGCGGCGCGCAGGTAGACCGCCCCGGCCTGCACCCGGCTGCGGACCCCGAGCTTGGCCAGCAGGTGCGTGACGTGGATGCCCACCGTCTTCTCGCTGATGAACAGCCGTTGCGCGATCTCCCGGTTGGTGTGCCCGGCCGCGATCTCGGCCAGCACCTCCGTCTCGCGCGGGGTCAGCGACCCGAGCACGTCCCGGCGGGTCGGCGGCCGGGCGGGCGGGACCCGCGGCCGGGCCGGCCGCGCCACCTCCACGTCCTCCGGCACCGGCTCGGCCCCCGCGTCCGGCGCGGGGAACCCGGCCGGTTCGGGCACCGGGGGCAGGTCCGGGAGCCGGATCCGCGCCCGCCTGCCGAGGTCGCGGACCTCCTCGAGGAACGGCACGGCCCGCAGGTCCGCGGCGATGTCGTGGGCCTCGACCAGCGCCTCGGCGGCGGCTCTGCTGCGGGTGCGCCGGGCGAGCAGCGCCTCCGCGCGGCGCAGCTGCCCGTAGGCCACGTTGTAGGGCTGGTCCCGGCGCCGCCACTGCGCGGCCACCTCGCCCCACAGCTCGGGATCGGAGTCGCCGTCGGCGCGGGTCACCTCGGCGTCGCACATCTGCGCGAACACCCCGACCAGCCCCGCGACCATCGGCACCGCCCGCCGGGCCCGGTCGTGCAGCCCGGTCCCCGACTCGCGGAGCCGGTCCACCACGTCGTCGGCGGGCGGGGGCCGGTCCAGCCGCACGGTCTCGGCGTGGGCCCGCAGCCCGTGCCAGATGAGGGGGGCCTCGAGCCAGACGTCGTCGTGCCCCTTCCCGACGACGTCGAGCCCGGCGACGGTGTGCTCCACGGCGCGTTCGGGCCGGCCGAGGAACATGTCCAGCCCGGCCCGCAGCGTGAGCAGCGGGACGCGGTAGCGGGCGCCGACGGTGTCGTGGGCCAGCATCGCCACCGCGTCGAGGTCCTCGGCGGCCCCGCTCAGGTCGCCGCGCCCGACGCGCATCCGGCCGCGGGAGAGGCGGATGTCCAGCGCCTCGCTGCCGGACGGCCGGGCACGGAAGGCCTGGTCGATCACCTCGACGGCCTCGTCCCACCGCCCGCAGCGGAACTGCCCGTTGGCGGCGAGCGCGAGCAGCCGGACGCCGTGCGTGCGGCCGAGGCCCAGCTCGGTGAGCCGCTCGGCCCCGGCCAGGGCGAGGTCGATGCCCTCGGACAGGGCGTTGAGCGGTCCGGAGAGGAGCTCGGCCCGCCGGTGGTAGGCACTGCCGAGCACCGTCGGGGACCCGCTCGCCTCGGCCACCCGCAGCCCCTCGGCGAGCGCGGCCGCGCCGGCCTGGGTGTCCTCCAGGTACGCGAGGCTGAAGCCGAGCGTGACCAGCACGCGCGCCTGCTCGTCCGGCGAGCCCGCCCGCCGGGCCGCCGCGAGCGCCCGGGTGGCCTCGTCGCGGGCGTCGGCGAACCGGCCCGCGGCCTGCAGCGCCTCCGCGTGCCCGGCGAGCAGCGCGACGTGCGCCTCCCCGCCCAGCCGCAGCGCCTCCCGGTACGCGCCCTCGGCCTCGACCCCGCGGCCCGCCGCGAGCAGGTAGTCCCCGAGCCGCGCGACGAGCGTGGCCCGGCGCGGGTCGGCGGGGTCGGTGAGCCCGATCCGCTCCTGCAGCACGTTCACGGCGGCGTCGTGCTCGCCGGCCAGGTGCGCGGCCTCGGCCGCCCGCTCCAGGCTCACGGGCCGGTCCAGACCCACGGCGACGACGGGTTGGGGCGCGGGCCGCGCCGGCACCGACCGTCCCGCCACGAGATCGGCGACCCGGCGCCAGTGCCGGTAGGCGTCGGCGTAGCCGTGCACGCGCTCGGCCGCGCTCGCCGCGTCGGCGGCGGCGCTGAGGGCCCGTACGTCGTCGCCGGCCCGGTCCCAGTGGTGGGCGAGCAGCGCGGCGACGGCCGACCGGTCGCCGCCGGCGGTCAGCTCGGCGAGCGCCGCGGCGTACCGGCGGTGCAGGTCCCGGCGCTCGGCGGGCAGCAGGTCCGCGGACACGACGTCGACGGCCAGCCCGTGCCGCAGCCGGTACCCGTCGTCGCCGCCCTCGGCGCCGGGCCCGTCGAGCACGACCGAGCCCTCCTCGACGACGTGCCGGACGGCGGTGAGCAGCCGGTCCGGCGGCAGCCCGGTGACCAGCTGCGCGAGCTCGTGCGACACCGCGCCCTCGGCGACCGACAGTGCCCGGACGACGGTGCGGGCGTCCTCCGGGAGCGCCCGCACGCGGCCGAGCACGAGATCGCGCAGGGTGCCCGAGACCGCCATGGGATCGCGGTCGCGCAGCGCGCGGACCGTCTCCTCGGCGATGAACGCGTTGCCCCGCGAGCGTTGCCACACCAGCTCGACCGGGTCCTCGACGTCCGTGGCGGGCAGCGGCTCGCGCGCGACCAGCTCCGCGATCGCCGTCCGGTCGAGGGGCCCGAGGGAGATCCCGCGCACGCGCGGGTGCCGACGCAGCCCGCCGAGGCCGAGCTCGTCGAGACCGGGCGAGCCGCCGCCCTCGCGATGCGTGACGACGACGAGCAGCCGGGCGTCGAGCATGATCGCCGTGAGGTAGGACAGCAGGTCCCGGGTGGCGCGGTCGGCCCACTGGACGTCCTCGACGACCAGCAGCACGGGCCGGTCGGCGGCGAGCCCGAGCAGCACCCGGCCGGCCGTGTCGAGGTGATGCGGGGCGGCCTGCCCGGTCCCGCCCGGCGACGGCGGCAGGAGCCCGAGGGCCTCCAGCTCGCCCCGCCACGGCTCGACGATTGCGCGCCCGGCGGGCTCGCGGGCGAGCGCCCGGACGGCCAGGGTGAGGGGCAGCAGCGGCGGGCTCTCCCCCACGTCGACGGCGGCGCCGGCGAGCACGACGGCCCCGGACCGTTCGGCCCGGGCCACCAGCTCGGCGACCAGCCGCGACTTGCCGACGCCCGCCTCGCCGCAGACGAGTGCGACCCCCGGCGTGCCCGCGCGGGCCGCCTCGAACAGCTCGGCAAGGGACCGCAGCTCGGCGGTACGTCCGATCAGGGGCGGACGGGCCGGGGCGGTCACTCTGCGTACGGTATTCAGCCCGGGCCTCCTGGTCCAGCAGGTAGACCCGCCCGTGGCGCGGCCGGGTCGTGGGAACCCGACGGGCCGGGGCGGTCGCAGACACGGGACCCCCGGCCCGCTCCTGCGCCACCCCCTCGGCCCCGGCCCGGCGGCACCCTCCCCCACGTCACGGAAAGAGCGCGGTGGACCGCCGCCGGATACGCCCGGCCGGAAAAGGTTCAGGCGGTGCGGCCGGAGGCCGCCACACCCGCCGTGAACAGCACGAGCACCGCCGCGAGGACCACGAGGAGCGGCCCGGACCAGGTGCCCGTCGCCTCGTGCACCGCGCCCACGACCGACGGCCCGGTCGCGGCGACGGTGTAGCCGCCGCCCTGCACCAGCGCGGACATGCGGCGGTTCTCGGTGAGGTCCCGCGCGCGCCGCACCACGAGGGAGAAGATCACGGTGATCCCGCCGCCCTGCGCGGCCCCGCCCAGCGCGCACCACACCGCCCAGCTCTCCGGGGCGAGCAGCAGGCCGAGCGGCAGCGCCGCCCACGCCGCGCAGACCACGGCCACGACGATCCGCGGCGAGGGGCACAGCCGCAGCAGCACGGGGACGCCGAAGGCGCCCACGATCGCCGCGATCTGGAAGACCGAGGAGCTCACGCCCGCCGCGGAGTCGCTCATGCCGAGCTCGTCGCCGAGCAGCAGCGGCAGCCACGCCGTCACGCCGTAGTAGGCGAAGGCCTGCCCGGCGAACGCGATCGTGAGGCCCCAGACCACCGGCCGGCGCCACCACACGGGTCCGGCAACGGGCGCTTCCGCGGCCGCCGCGTCGGCCGGCGTGCCCGCGCCCAGCGACCGGGTCGCCCACCACCACACACCGGCCGCGACCAGCACCAGCACGCCCCAGGACGCCAGGGCGAACCGCCAGTCCGTGGCGCCCGCGATCGGCACGGTCAGCGAGAGGGTGATCATCGAGCCGATGTTGAGCGCGGCCGTGTACATGCCGAGCACGGCACCCGCCTGCCGCGGCAGGTCCCGCCCGATGACCACCGGCACCGCCACGTTGCCCACGGTGATCGCCGCGCCGATCAGCAGCGTCCCGGCGACCGCGGCCGGCAGCCCGTCGAGGGAGCGCACGACGGTCCCGGCGAGCAGCACGCCCAGCGCGACCAGCACGCCGCGGCCGAGCCCGGTGCGCGCCAGCAGCGCCGACGCGAGCGGGGTGGCCAGCCCGAAGCACAGGACCGGGAGGCTGGTGAGCAGGCCCGCCGTGCCGGCGTCGATCCCCAGGTCCGCGCGGATCGCCTCGGTGACCGGCGAGACGGCGACGATCGGGCCGCGCAGGTTCAGCGCGAGCAGCAGGATCGCGGAGACGAGCAGGACGGGGGCGACGGTCGGGGGCGGTGCTGCGGTGCGGGCGCTGGCGTGAGTTTCGTCCGTGGCGGTCACTGGTTTCATCCTTGCAGTGCGAAACCAGGAGGTCACGCGGTCGTGAGCGAGGGAACTCCCGTGGGCCCGTGGACGAGACGCACGACCGAGCTCGTCCTGCCCGACGACGGCGCCGGCCGGTCGGCCGCGGCCCTGTTCACCGGGGCCGGTGTGCGGGGGCGCGGTGGTGCGGCTGGCCGAGCGTCACGGTGTCCCCGCCGGGCGGACGCTGCTGGCGCTGCTCTCGGCGCTGTAGCCGCGCTGTGGCCGCGCTGTGGCCGCGCCGTGGCCGCGCTGGAGCCGGTCAGTCGTCCCGCCGCTGGTAGACGTCCGGGATCCCGTCGGCGTCGGAGTCCACCGCCTCCTCCGCCTCCATCCGCCGGTAGCGGGCGTTGCGGATGCGCAGGATCACGCTCGCCACCAGGGCGGAGAGCAGCGAGCCGGTGAGCACGCCGATCTTGACCTCGCCGTCGATGGCCGAGCCCGGGCCGAAGGCCAGCTCGCCGATCAGCAGCGACACCGTGAACCCGATCCCGCCGAGCACCGCGAGGCCGAGCACGTCCCACCAGCTCAGACCCTCGGCGAGTCGTGCCCGGGTGAACCGCTGGACCGCCCAGGTCGCGCCGAGCACGCCCACCGCCTTGCCCACGAACAGGCCCAGGGCCGCCCCGAGGGTGACGGGGTGCAGGAACGCGCCGACGCCGGCGTCGACCACGGAGACCCCGGCCGCGAAGAACGCGAAGATCGGCACGGCGACGCCCGCCGACAGCGGCCGGAACCGGTGCTCGAAGTGCTCGGCCAGGCCCGGCCCTGGTCCCGCGGCGCGCCGCACCACCGGAACGGCGAACCCGAGCAGCACGCCCGCGACCGTGGCGTGCACCCCGGAGGCGTGCACCAGCCCCCAGGTGAGGGCGGCGAGCGGGAGCAGCAGCCACCAGGACCGCACCCGCCGCTGCACGAGCACCGTGAACAGCGCGAGCGGGACCAGCGCCAGCAGCAGCGGCACCGGGTGCAGGTCGTCCGTGTAGAAGATCGCGATGATCGTGATGGCCAGCAGGTCGTCGACCACGGCGAGGGTGAGCAGGAAGGTGCGCAGGGCGGACGGCAGGTGCGTGGAGATCACCGCGAGCACGGCCAGGGCGAACGCGATGTCGGTGGCGGTGGGGATGGCCCAGCCGACGGCCGTGCCCGCACCCAGGTTCAGCGCGGTGAAGATCACGGCCGGCACGATCATGCCGCCGACGGCCGCGGCCACCGGCAGCGACGCCCGCCGCGGATCACGCAGGTCACCGGCCACGAACTCGCGCTTGAGCTCCAGCCCTGCCACGAAGAAGAAGATCGCCAACAGCCCGTCCGACGCCCAGGCCGCGAGCGTGAGGTCCAGGTGGAGCGCGGCCGGGCCGACGGTGATCGCCCCGAGCGCCGAGTAGGTCCCCTGCCATGGCGAGTTCGCCCAGATCAGCGCGACGGCGGCCGCCCCGACGAGCAACAGCCCGCCCACGGTCTCGGTGCGGAGCAGGTCGCCGATCCGGCGGGCCTCGGGCCAGGTGCCGCGGTCGAACAGGCGGGCGGGACGGCTCACGACGGTTGGCCTCTCGGTGGGCGGGCACGGCGGGACGGACGCCGACCAGACTTCCCGGCACACCGCGGGCCACCCTACGGCACGCCTTGTGCACGCGAAAAGCGAAAATGTGGCATCTTCGGTATCGACGCAGGTGAGGAGGCCCGTCATGACCGGTGCCGGCATCGGGTCCGCCCGTGGCCGCAGGCCCACGTCCGCCCCGGCCACCGCAGGTGAGATCTTCGCGCTCATCCGGCAGGGTGCCGTCGCCACCCGGACCGAGATCGGCCGGGCGACCGGGCTGTCCCGGACCGCCGTGGCCGCCCGGGTGGACCGGCTCCTCAAGGAGGGCCTGGTCACGGAGGTGCAGGGGGGCGCGGCGACCGGGGGCCGGCCCGCCGCCCGGCTCGCCTTCCACACCGCCGGGGGCACGGTGCTGGCCGCGTCCGTCGGCGTCAGCCGCACCTCGCTCGCCGTCTGCGACCTCGCCGGGACCGTGCTGGCCCAGGACTCGGTGCGGATGCGGGTGCGCAGCGGGCCCGAGGCCGTGCTGGAGGCGGTCGGCGACCGGCTCGCCCGGCTCATCGGGGAGACCGGCAGCGACCCGGCCCAGGTGCGCGGCATCGGGCTGTCCATCCCCGGCACCGTCGACTCCGTCGCCGGCTGCAGCATCGGCGTCCCGGTGCTGCCGGGCTGGGCCGAGGTCAAGCTGCCGCCGCTGCTCTCCGACCGCTTCCCGGTGCCGGTGCGGGTGGACAACGACGTGAACGTCATGGCCATCGCCGAGCAGCACGCGCACCCCGGCATCGACGACCTGCTGGTGGTGAAGGTCTCCACGGGGATCGGCGCCGCGGTGGTGAGCGGCGGGACGCTGCAGCGGGGCGCCCGGGGCTCGGCCGGCGAGATCGGCCACACCCAGGTCTCCGACGGGCCGGGCACGCCGTGCCACTGCGGCAACGTCGACTGCCTGGAGATCCTGGCGAGCGGCAGCGCGCTGATCCGCGACCTCACCGCGCGCGGGCGCACCGTCGACACCGTGTCCGGGGTCGTCGACCTGGTGCGCAGCGGGGACGCCGAGGCCGTCCGCCTGGTCCGCACCGCCGGGCGGCGGATCGGCGAGGTGCTGGCCTCGGCCGTCAACCTGCTCAACCCGGCCGTGATCACCGTGGGCGGTGACCTGGTCGGCGCCTACGAGCCGCTGGTCGCGGGCATCCGGGAATCGGTGTTCAAGCGTTCGGTGGCCACCGCCACGCAGACGCTGCGGGTGGAGCCGGGCGCGCTGGCCGGGCGCAGCGGCGTCACCGGCTGCGCGATCCTCGTGCTGGACCAGGTGCTGTCCCCCTCGGCGGTCGACGACGTCCTGGCCCAGCACGACCTCACCCCGCCGGACTGACCGCCGGGGCGCGGTAGCCGATGAACTCCAGCTCGCGCGAGACCGTGAAGCCGAGGTGCTCGTAGAGCCGGATGGCCGTGGTGTTGGTCGCGGCGGCGTGCAGGAACGGCAGCTCGCCGCGCCCGCGGATCACCGCGCCCACCGCCCGGACCAACCGGGCGGCCAGCCCCTGCCCGCGCGCGGCGGGATCGGTGCACACCGCGGAGATCTCGGTGCCGCCCGGCACCCGCATGCGCTCCCCCGCCATCGCGACCAGCGCGCCGTCGCGCCGGATGCCGAGGTAGGTGCCGAGCTGGATCGTCCGCGGCAGGAACGGCCCGGGCTTCGTCCGGGCGACCAGGTCCAGCATCTCGGCCACGTCGGCGGGCCCGAGGCGCACGGCCTCCGGATCCCCGGCGACCTCCAGCGCCTCGCCGGTCATCTGCACGCCGGGCAGGTCCATGCCGGTCTCCCACCCCACGGGCGCCTCGCGGCGCGGCCCGGCCAGCACCGCGGACCCGCCGGGGCCGCTCACCGCGGCGAGGTCCGCCCAGTCCTCCGGGGTGGGGTCCAGCGGCAGCCCGGCGAACGGGGTGACGTCCGGCTGGTAACGCGCCGCGCGGCCGCGGAGGTCGGCGAACCCGCGGTGCGGCCCGGTGAGGGCGGCGAGGACGGGATTGGCGAGAGGTCCGGTCGTGTCATCGGGGGACGGGAGAGCCACGAGATCCATCCTGCCCCGCCCGCCGGGTATAGCGTTCCGACGGCTGCGCTCGCCACATTTCGGACCGGCACGACCAGGTTGGAGCATCTCCGTGACGCAGGCACCGACACCCGCCGTCGTCGGCGGCACGACCGTCCATCGCACCCGCGGCCGGCTGTCCGACGGCCGGGAGATCCTCTGGTACGACACCGAGCCCGGCCGGGTGCCCGGCACGGACGAGCGCGGCCTGCCCGAGGTCCACACCGTGTCGCAGATCCGCTACGACGAGCTGCTCGACGAGTGGGTGGCGATCGCCAGTCACCGGCAGACGCGCACGTTTCAGCCCTCCGGCGGGGCGGACCAGTGCCCGCTGTGCCCGACGATCCCGGGCCGCGTCACCGAGGTGCCCACCCCGGACTACGAGACCGTGGTGTTCGAGAACCGCTTCCCGTCGTTCTCCGGCGGGGTCGGCCGGGCCGAGGTGGTCTGCTTCACCAGCGACCACGACGGCCGCTTCGGCGCCCTGCCGCCGGACCGCGTCCGGCTCGTGATCGACACCCTCGCCGACCGCACCGCCGAGCTCTCCGCCCGCCCGGACGTCGAGCAGGTGTTCCCGTTCGAGAACCGCGGCGAGGAGATCGGGGTGACCCTCGCCCACCCGCACGGGCAGATCTACGGCTACCCGTTCGTCACGCCGCGGACCCGGCAGCAGCTGGAGTCGGCCCGGCGGTACCGGGCGCGGACGCGGGGCAACCTCTACGCCGACATCCTCGAGCGGGAGCGGACCGAGGGCGACCGGGTGGTCACGGAGACCCGGCACTGGACCGCATTCGTGCCGAAGGCCGCACGCTGGCCGGTCGAGGTGCACCTCTACCCGCACCGCGGCGCCCCGGACCTGCCGGACCTCACGGACGCCGAGCGCGCCGACCTCGCCACGATCTGGCTCGACGTGCTGGGCCGGCTGGAGCTCTTCCACGGCCGGCCCCTCCCTTACATCGCGGCGTGGCACCAGGCCCCGGTGCGCACGGACCGCGACCTCGCCTGGCTGCACCTCGAGCTGTTCTCGATCCTGCGGGCGCCGAACAAGCTCAAGTTCCTGGCCGGCTCCGAGTCCGGCATGGGCGTGTTCATCAACGACACCACCCCCGAGGACGTCGCCGCGCGGCTGCGCGAGCTGGGCCCGGGTCAGGACGGCACGGGGAAGGACGGCCCGGGGAAGGACGGCCCGGTGACCGGCGGGGCGGGGGCATGAGCGTCGCCACCCGGTTCGCCGAGGTCTACGGCCACGACCCGGCCGGGGTGTGGGCGGCGCCGGGCCGGGTGAACCTGATCGGCGAGCACACCGACTACAACGACGGCTTCGTGCTGCCCCTGGCCCTGGACCGGCGGACCCTCGTCGCCGCCGAGCTCGCCCGGGGCGCCACGACGGTCCGCTCGTCCCGCGAGGCGGAGCTCGTGACGTTCGCGGCGGAGACGGTCGCGCCGGGCGAGGTCACCGGGTGGGCCGCCTACGTGGCCGGGGTGGTGTGGGCCTTCCGCCAGGCCCGGCTGCCCGTCGCCGACCTCGACCTGTTCGTGCAGGGCGACGTGCCGGTGGGGGCGGGGCTGTCGTCCTCGGCGTCACTGGAGTGCGCGGTCGCGGTGGCGCTCGCCGAGCTGACCGGCACCGGCCTCGACCTCACCGAGGTGGCGCACCTGGCCCGGCGGGCGGAGAACGAGTTCGTGGGTGCGCCCACCGGCGGGATGGACCAGATGGCCGCGATGCACGGCGTCGCGGACCGGCTCGTCTTCCTCGACACGCGGTTCGACCACGTCGAGCTGATCCCGTTCGCGCTGGCCACGCACCGACTGCGGCTGCTGGTGATCGACACCCGGGCGCCCCACCGGCTCGTCGACGGCCAGTACGGCGCCCGCCGCGCCGACTGCGCGAAGGCGGCCGAGCTCCTCGGGGTGCCGGCGCTGCGGGACGCGACCGCCGCGGGCGTGGAAACCCTCGGCGACGAGCGCCTGCGCCGGCGGGCCCGGCACGTGGTGACCGAGGACGAGCGCGTGCTCGAGGTGGTCGAGCGGCTGCGGGCGGGGAAGGACCCGCGCGCGATCGGGCCGCTGCTGTCGGCCTCTCACACGTCGATGCGGGACGACTTCGAGATCACGGTCCCGCACGTCGACGTGGCCGCCGCCGTAGCCGAGGAGGCCGGCGCGCACGGGGCCCGGATGACGGGCGGCGGGTTCGGCGGCTGCGTGATCGCGCTGGTCGACGCCGAGGCGGGCGACGGGGTCACGAGGGCGGTCACGGCCGCGTACGCGGAGCGCGGCTGGGAGCCGCCGGTGGTCTTCGACGCCGTGGCCGCCGACGGTGCGGGGCGCGCATGACGCCGTGTCCGTGCGGTTCGGGCGAGCCCTACGGGGCCTGCTGCGGACGTCTGCACGCCGGCGAGCGGGCGGCGACCGCCGAGCAGCTGATGCGCAGCCGGTTCGCGGCCTTCGCCGTGGGCGACGAGGCGTACCTGCGGCGGACCTGGCACCGGTCGACCCGGCCACGCCGGCTGGACCTCGACCCGGCCGTGCGGTGGACGCACCTGGAGATCGTGGACCGGGTGGCGGGCGGCCCGCTCGACACCGACGGGATCGTCGAGTTCCGGGCCCACCACCGGGTCGGCGGCCGGCCGGGGGTGCAGGCCGAGCGCAGCCGGTTCGTCCGCGAGGACGGCGCCTGGCTCTACCTCACCGCGGAGTAGCGGGAGCGACGGGTCAGCGCCCGGACCAGAGCGGCTCGTAGCGGGCCCACTCGCGGGCCCAGGCGGCGTGGTTGCGGGCGGCGCACCGGGCACGGACGACCGCGCGCAGGCCGAGCAGCACCAGCACGCCGACCAGGAGCACGAGCAGCCCGCCGACGACGCCCGTGACCCCGGCCTGCAGCGCGTCGACCGGCGGCGGGGCGATCGCGCCGCTGCTGCGGTCCACCCACACCGGCACGGTGGACCCGGCCGGCTGGGAGCCCAGGACCGGCACGGTGCCGGTGCGCGCGCTGCCGTCCGGCGCGGTCCAGGAGGCGGGGGCGGTGACCTGCGTGGTGCTCGCGGCGGCGTCGACGCCGATCGCCCCGTCGACGGGCTCGAGCAGGGTGGCCTCGACGGAGACCCGGTTCACCGCGTCGGCCCGGGCCTGCTCCAGCCCGTTGCCGTGCAGCTGCATCCCGGTCAGCACCGCGACCGCGACGAGGACCAGCCCGAGCACGCCGAGGATCCACGACGCCGCGGACTCGACGCGGTCCGTCGCCCGCCGGGGGATCCGGTCGGTCCCGACCGCGGAGTACGGGTGCGGGCGGTCCGAGTGATCCGGATTCCCTGGCCGGTGGGGTTGCACGTTCGGGTTCCTCTCCACGTCGGTACCTCCACCGTGCTCCCGGCGGCGGATCCCGGCAACGCGAGTGAGACCCACTTGACCGTGGGATCCGTCACCACGGGGAAGCGGGCCGTCACCGACCGTTCAGCGAAGGTCCTCGGCCTCCGGCGGCCGCGGGGCACCCCAGGCGAGCGCCAGGAGGAGCCGCGCGCGGTTCTCCGGATCGTCGAGCTGGGACCCGAAGAGCTCGTGCAGCCGCGCCAGGCGGTAGCGGACCGTCTGCGGGTGGACGTGCAGCTCGGCGGCCATGGCCTGGCGGTCGCCCAGGTGGCGCAGGTAGGCCGAGAGCGTCTCGCACAGCCGCTCCCGCGAGGCCGGTGCCGAGGCCTCGAGCGGGCGGAGCACCTGGGCGCGCAGCACCTCCAGCAGCCGCGAGTCGCGGTGCACGATGATCGCGTCGAGGTGCTCCTCGGCGAAGACGGGGTCCTCGGGCAGCACCCCGGTCCGCTGCAGCCGAGCCGCCACCTCGGCGATGTGCAGGCTGGCCGGCAGCCGGTCCGGCGACACGGTGGGCCCGACGACCGCGCGGGTGCCGCGCAGCATCCTCGTCAGCCGCTGCCGCCGGCCGCTCTGCGCCGGGTCCGGCACGATCGCCCCGGACAGCCGCGCCCGGTTGATCATCAGCGACGCGGGGTCGAACCGGGACAGCATGCCGTGGCCGAGCAGGCTGTCGTCCTGCACCAGCACCACGGCGACCTCCTGCGGCACCTGCCAGCCGGCCCGGGCGGCCGCGGCCTGCACGGCACCCTCTGTGGCGCGGTCGGAGAGCAGCAGCTCCACCAGCTCCTCGCGCAGCCGCTCGCGGGCGACGGCGGCCTCGGACTGCTCGAGCACGAAGCCGTGCGCCGCCGACGACGACAGCCGGTCGACGAACGCGAACACGCCCTCGGCCAGCCCGGCCAGCACCGCCGGCTCCAGGTGCAGCTCCACCGCCACCAGCGCGACGTGCCGCCAGAACACCCGCGCCCCGAGCTGGAAGGCCGACAGCAACGTGGAGACGTCCCGGCCCTCCCGCCACTGTGTGCGGCCGATCTCCTCGAACAGCTCCTGCTCGCCGAACCCGGACGGGTACTCCCCCGTGACCTCCGGATCGGCCGAGATCTCGCTGCTGACCGCGACCAGCCGGTACAGCGCGTGGTGCGCCGCCGCCGCCACCTCCGTGCGATTCGCGTCGACGAACCGGGCGTAATCCGGCCAATCGGTCAACAATGCCGCGCCGACCTCCTCCAGCACGGCCGGGACGCGCGCGAGCAGGGCGTCGACGAGCTCGTCCGTTCCGGCGCGCGGCATCTCCACACCGAGGTTGTACGCCCGGAGGGGCGAAGGGCGCACCAGTTTTGTACGTCCGTGACAATTCTGGACCGCAAGAATTAACACGGGTTGAGGAGAGTCGCACCCCCTTCCTGCGACACGATCAGCGGCGTGGGACGGGGGAACGGAACGCCCGTGGGGGCGTCGGCGGGCGGGCGCGCCGGCGGGGCGGAGGGCGGCCGGCGGGCCGCGCCCGGACCGTCCCCGGCGATCCCGGCCGATCCCGCCGGGGCCGCCCGGCTGCGCGAGGCCGAGGCCGCCGAGAACTTCCCCGTCGCCGTGCGGGTCCTGCCCGCACGGTATCGCCGCAGGTTGCGGGCGGTGTACGACGTCGTCCGGACGATCGACGACCTCGGCGACGAGGGCGCCGGCACCCCCGCCGAGCGGATCGCCGCGCTCGAGGCCTTCCGCGCCGACCTGCACGCGCCCACGCCCCCGCGGCCGGTGCTGCGCCGGCTGGCCGACATCGCGCCGGACCTGCCGGCGGAGCCGTTCGACCGGCTCCTCGACGCCAACGTCCGGGACCAGCAGCGGCCGACCTACGACACCTGGGACGCGCTCCTCGGCTACTGCGCTTTGTCGGCGGACCCCATCGGGCGGCTCGTCCTGGCGATCTTCGAGGTGCCCGCGGACGCCGAGATCGAGCACGCCTCCGACGCCGTCTGCACCGCGCTGCAGCTGCTCGAGCACCTGCAGGACGTCCGGGAGGACCGCGGCCGGGGCCGGATCTACCTGCCTGCCGAGGACCGCGCGGCGTTCGGCGTCGCGGAGGCCGACCTCGACCGCGCCGTCGCCACCCGGGAGCTCCGCGCGCTCGTCCGGTACGAGACCCAGCGGGCCGAGCAACTCCTCGACGCCGGCTCACCGGTCGTCGGCGCCCTGCAGGGGTGGGCGCGGCTCGCGGTGGCGGGCTACGTCGCCGGCGGCCGGGCGGCGGCCGACGCCCTGCACCGGGTCGACGGCGAGGTCCTCGGTCGCGCCGCCGAGGCCGCGCGCAGCAGGAAAAGAGATGTCCTGCGGCACCTGCCCGCGGTACTCCTGCAGTCCCGACCACCAGGCCGCCCGCGCCGGACCCGGCCCCGACCGGATCTCCCGCGCCCGACCCCCCGGAGCTGCCGATGACCGACCCCTCCCGGCCGACCGCCACCACCGCCGCCACGACCGACCGCTCCCCCGCCACCGGCGACGGCACCGCCGCCGACCACGACACCCTCACCGACACCGACTACACCGCCGACCTCCCCGCCGCCTACGCCGCCTGCGAGGAGATCACCCGCCGCGAGGCCCGCAACTTCTCCTACGGGATCCGCCTCCTGCCGGCCCCGAAGCGGGCCGCACTCTCGGCCGTCTACGCCCTCGCCCGCCGCATCGACGACATCGGCGACGGCGACTTCGACCCGCCCGGTGGCGCCACGGTCGTCTCGTTCGAGGAGAAGGCCACCGCGCTCGCCGAGGTCAGGGCCTCCGTCCGAGCCATGCGGGAGCAGACCCCCGACCCGTTCGACCCGGTGCTGGTGGGCGTCGCGGACGCCGCCCGCCGCTACCCCGTCCCGCTCGGCGCCTTCGAGGAGCTGATCGACGGTGTGGAGGCCGACGCCCGGATGGACCACGCCGCGGAGCAGCTCGGCGAGGCCGCTCGCCCGCACGCGACGTTCGACGACATGACGGTCTACTGCCGGCAGGTCGCGGGCTCGGTGGGCCGGCTCTGCCTGGGCATCTTCGGCTCCCGCCCCGACGAGCACGCCGCGGAGTACGCGGACCGGCTCGGCATCGCCCTGCAGCAGACCAACATCCTCCGCGACATCCGCGAGGACCTCCGCAACGGCCGGGTCTACCTGCCGACCGGGGAGCTCGCGCGGTTCGGCGCCGAGCTCCGCCTCGACGACGCAGGCGTACTCGACGACCCGGACGGCGCCCTCGCGGCCTACATCCGCTTCGCCGCGGACCGGGCGCGCGGCTGGTACGCCGAGGGACTGAGACTGCTCCCGCTCCTCGACCGGCGCAGCGCCGCCTGCGCCGGGGCGATGGCGGGCATCTACCGGCGCCTGCTGGAGGACATCGCCGCCGATCCGCGCTCCGTGTACGCGCAACGGCGGTCGCTGTCCGGGGCGCAGAAGATCGGCGTGGCGCTCCGCGCCCTGGCGGGGCGGACGGCGTGACCGGCGGGGCGCGGGTCGCGGTCGTCGGCGGGGGGCTCGCCGGCGTCGCCGCCGCGCTCCGGTGCGCCGAGGCGGGGCTCGCCGTCACGCTGCTCGAGTCGCGCGCCCGGCTCGGCGGGGTGGCCGGCTCGTTCACCCGGGGCGAGCTCGCGGTCGACACCGGCCAGCACGTCTTCCTCCGCTGCTGCACCGCCTACCGGGACTTCGTCGCGCGGATCGGCGCCGCGGACCTGATCATGATCCAGGAGCGGCTGGACATCCCGGTACTGGCACCCGGGGCCGCCCCGGCCCGGCTGCGCCGCACGGCGCTGTCCAGGCTGCCCGCCCCGCTGCACCTGGGAGGTGCCCTGCTGCGCTACCGGCACCTGCCAGTCGCCGACCGGTTCCGGCTGGTCCGGGCGGCCCTGGCGCTCGGCGCGGTCGACCGCGCGGACCCCGCCACGGACGCCCGGTCCTTCGGCGACTGGCTGGCCGCCCACGGGCAGGGCCGCCGGGCCGTCGACGCGCTGTGGGACCTGGTCGGCATCGCCACCCTCAACGCCCGTGCCGGCGACGCCTCGCTCGCGCTCGCCGCCACGGTCTTCCAGCTCGGCCTGCTCACCGACGCCGCCGCCGGCGACATCGGCTGGGCCACCGCGCCGCTCGGCGCGATCCACGACGACGCCGCCCGCCGCGCCCTCGCGGCGACCGGTGTGGAGGTGAGGAGGTCCGCGAAGGCGCGGGCGCTCGTGCAGGACGGGACCCGGCCGGGAGGCCGGTGGCGGGTCCCGCTGGCAACCAACGACGGAGAGGAGGAGCTCGTGACCGACCGGATCGTGTGCGCCGTGCCGCCGGGCCCGGCGGAGCGGCTGCTGCCCGCGGGGGCGCTGCCGCTGCCCGGGGGCTGGGCCGACCGGCTGGGCAGCACCCCCATCGTCAACGTGCACGTCGTCTACGACCGCCGGGTTCTCGCGGACGACTTCGCGGCCGGCGTCGACACCCCCGTGCAGTGGGTCTTCGACCGGACCGGCCAGTCCGGCGCCGCCGCCGTGTACGGGCCGGGTGCCCAGTACCTCGCCGTGTCGCTCTCGGCGGCCGACGACCTGGTGGGGCTGCCCGCGGCCGCGCTGCGCGAGCGGTTCCTCCCGGCGCTGGAGGCCCTGCTGCCGGCGGCCCGGGACGCGGTGGTCCTCGACTCGTTCGTGACCCGGGAGCCGCACGCGACCTTCCGCGGCGCCCCCGGCCAGGCGGCGCTGCGTCCCGGCCCCCGCACCGCCCTGCCCGGGCTCTACGTGGCCGGCGCGTGGACCGACACCGGCTGGCCCGCGACCATGGAGGGCGCGGTGCGCAGCGGCGAGGCCGCCGCCGAGGCCCTCCTCGCCGACCGGGCTGCCGTCCCGGCAGAGGCGGCCGCATGACCGCCGTCCTCGGGACCACCGACACCGCCGCGGCCGGACCGGACGTGCCGGCCCTGCTGGCGGGCTGCCGGGACGCCGTCACCCCCGCGCTGAAGGCCGCCGTCGCCCGGCTCGACACCGCCAGCCGCGAGCAGGCCGAGTACCACCTGGGCTGGGTGGAGCTGGACGGCTCGCCGGGCCGCGGCGGCGGCAAGGCCGTGCGGCCCGCGCTGGCGCTGCTCTCCGCCCGGGCCGCCGGCGCGCCCGCCGAGACCGGGATCGCCGGGGCCGTGGCCGTGGAGCTGGTGCACAACTTCTCCCTGCTCCACGACGACCTCATGGACGGCGACACCGAGCGCCGGCACCGCCCGACCGTCTGGGCCCGCTGGGGCGCGGCCTCCGCCATCCTCTGCGGCGACGCCCTGCTGGCGCTGGCCACCGAGGTGCTGCTCGAGGACCCGTCGCCGCACGCGGCCGTGGCGGCCCGGCTGATCGCCACCACCACCCGGGAGCTGATCCGCGGGCAGGCCGAGGACGTCGCCTTCGAGGAGCGCACGGACGTCGGCGTCGACGAGTGCCTCTCGATGGCGGCGGGCAAGACCGGCTCGCTGCTGGCCACCAGCGCGGCGATCGGCGCGGTGCTGGCCGGGGCCCCGGCGGCCACGGTCGCCGGCCTGCGGGACTACGGCGCGGCGATCGGGCTGGCCTTCCAGCTCGTCGACGACCTGCTGGGGATCTGGGGCGACCCGGCGGTCACCGGCAAGCCCGTGCTCTCGGACCTGCGCTCGCGCAAGAAGTCCCTTCCCGTGACCTTCGCGGTGCAGCGCGGCGGGGCGGCCGGGCGGGAGCTGGCCGCGTGGCTCGCGCGCTCGGGCGAGCAGACCGAGGAGGAACTGCGTGCGGCCGCCGACCTCGTCGAACGGGGTGGCGGGCGCGACTGGGCCGCCGCCGAGGCGCGGCGGCAGATGGACCTCGCCGAACGGGCCCTCACCGGTGCCGGGCTCGACGGCGACCCCCGCGCCGAGCTCGTCGCGCTCGGCCGCCACCTCACGACCCGTAGCTTCTGACCAGGGAGAACTGGTGACCCTCACCGCACCGGAGACCACCACCACCGAGGCCGGTGACGCGCGGCGGACGCTCGACGCGGCCGTCGGCTTCCTGAGGTCGATCCAGCACGAGCGCGGCTGGTGGCAGGGCGACCTCGAGACCAACGTGACCATGGACGCCGAGGACCTGCTCATGCGGGAGTTCCTCGGCATCCGCACCGCGCGGGAGACGGAGGAGGCCGCCCGCTGGATCCGCTCGCAGCAGCGGGAGGACGGCACCTGGGCCACCTTCGCGGATGGGCCGGGCGACCTCTCCACGACGATCGAGGCCTGGGTCGCGCTGCGGCTGGCCGGGGACGACCCGGCCGAGCCGCACATGCGCGCGGCGGAGAAGTTCTGCCTGGCCGAAGGCGGGATCGAGCGCTCCCGGGTGTTCACCCGGATCTGGCTGGCGCTGTTCGGGCTGTGGTCGTGGGACGACCTGCCGAACATGCCGCCGGAGCTGGTCTTCCTGCCGAGGTGGTTCCCGCTGAACGTCTACGACTGGTCCTGCTGGGCCCGGCAGACGGTGGTGCCGCTGACGATCGTCGCGACGCTGCGGCCCGTGCGGCCGCTGCCCTTCGGCGTCGACGAGCTGCGGTCGGGGGCGGCCCCCGAGGCGTTCGACGCGCCCTGGACCTGGGCCGGGGTCTTCCAGCGGCTCGACGTCGGCCTGCACGCCTACGCGAAGCGCCCGCTCACCCCGCTGCGCCGGCTCGCGATGCGCCGCGGTGCCGAGTGGATCCTGGCCCGCCAGGAGGCCGACGGCGGCTGGGGCGGGATCCAGCCCCCGTGGGTGTACTCGCTGATCGCCCTGCACCTGCTCGGCTACCCGCTCGACCACCCGGCGATGAAGGCCGGGATCGAGGGCTTCGAGCGGTTCCTCGTCCGCCGGGAGACCCCGGACGGCACGATCCGCATGCTCGAGGCCTGCCAGTCCCCGGTCTGGGACACCTGCCTGGCGGTCACGGCCCTGCTCGACGCCGGCGTCCCCGCCGACGACCCGGACGTGCTCCGGGCCGCGACCTGGCTGCTCGACGAGGAGGTCCAGGGGGTCCGCGGCGACTGGGCGGTCCGCCGCCCCGACCTCCCCGTCGGCGGCTGGGCCTTCGAGTTCGACAACGACGGCTACCCCGACACGGACGACACCGCCGAGGTCGTGCTGGCCCTGCGGCGGGTGGCCCACCCCGACCCGGCGCGCCTGCGGGCGGCCGTCGACCGCGGCGTCGTGTGGACCGTCGGGATGCAGTCCTCCGACGGCGGCTGGGGCGCCTTCGACGCCGACAACACCCGCGAGCTCGTCACCAAGCTGCCGTTCTGCGACTTCGGCGCGGTGATCGACCCGCCGTCCGCCGACGTCACCGCGCACGTGGTCGAGATGCTCGCCCACGAGGGCCTGGCGGACGGCGAGGCCTGCCGGCGCGGCGTGCGCTGGCTGCTCGACCACCAGGAGTCCGACGGCTCGTGGTTCGGCCGGTGGGGCGCCAACCACGTCTACGGCACCGGCGGTGTCGTACCGGCGCTGGTCGCGGCCGGGATCCCCGCGTCCGACCCGGCGGTCCGGCGCGCGGTCGCCTGGCTGGAGCGCCACCAGAACGCCGACGGCGGCTGGGGCGAGGACATCCGCTCCTACTCCGACCCGAGCTGGATCGGCCGCGGCGAGTCCACGGCGTCGCAGACGGCGTGGGGGCTGCTCGCGCTGGTCGCGGCCGGGGAGGCGCGGTCGCGGGCGGCCCGGCGGGCCGTCGCCTTCCTCGCGCGCACCCAGCTCGCCGACGGCAGCTGGGAGGAGGAGATGTACACGGGCACCGGGTTCCCCGGCGCCTTCTACATCCGCTACCGGCTGTACCGCATGACGTTCCCCGTCTCCGCCCTCGGGCGCTGGTGCGAGGAGGTGGGTGCATGAGCACGCTCCGGGACCACCGGGCACTGGGACCGCCGGTCGTCTGCGCCCCGCTGGGCGTGGAACGCGCCGCCCTGCGCGGCGTGGTCGGCGACGCGACCGTCGTCCGGACGGGCATGGGTCCGGCCCGGGCACAGGCGTCCGCCGCGTGGATCGCCTCCGGCGGTCCGCGTCCCGTGCTGGTCACGGGCGTGGCCGGGGCACTCGACGCCGCGGTGCGGGCCGGCGACCTCGTCGTCGCCGACGAGATCCGGTTCACCGACTTCCGGGCGCCGGTGCCCGTCCCGACCGCCGCGCCGCTCGCCGCCGCGCTGCGCCGGCTCGGCCTGCGGGTGCACCTGGGGCCGATCGTGTCCTCCCCGACGGTGGTCGAGGGGGCACGGCGCGCGGGCCTCGGCCGGGAGGGAGCCCTCGCCGTCGACATGGAGTCCGGGTGGCTCGCCGAGGCAGCGGCGGGCGGGCCGTTCGCGGTGGTCCGGGCGATCGTCGACACCCCGGAGGCGCCGCTGGTGCGGCCGGGCACCCCGGTCCGCGGCCTCACCGCGCTGCGCGTCCTGCGCCGGGCCGCGCCCGCCCTGCGGGCGTGGTTCGCGGCGGCCGCCGCACGGGAGGTGGTGCTCGCCGAGCCGCGCAGCTTCTGCGCCGGGGTGGAGCGGGCGATCGACATCGTCGACCGGGCGCTCGACCGCTACGGCGCGCCGGTCTACGTGCGCCGGCAGATCGTGCACAACGCCCACGTCGTGCGCCGGCTGACCGAGCGCGGCGCGGTGTTCGTCCAGGAGGTCGAGGAGGTTCCCCGCGGCGCGACCTGCGTGCTCGCCGCGCACGGGGTCTCCCCCGCGGTCCGCGCCCAGGCCGAGGCCCGCGACCTCGCCGTCATCGACGCCACCTGCCCGCTCGTCGCCAAGGTGCACGCCGAGGTCAAGCGGCACACCGGCCGCGGCGAGACGGTCTTCCTCATCGGCCACTCCGACCACGAGGAGGTCGAGGGCACCGTCGGCGAGGCGCCCGCCGACATCGTCGTCGTCGAGGACGAGGCCATGGCCCACACGGTGACCGCGCCCGACCCGGGCCGGGTCGCCTACGCGATGCAGACCACCCTCGCGGTGGACGAGGCCGAACGGATCGCCGCGGTGCTGCGCGGCCGGTTCCCGGCCATCTCGACCCCCCGCCGCGACGACATCTGCTACGCCACCACGAACCGCCAGCGCGCGATCCGCGCGGTGGCCGCCGGGACCGACCTCGTGCTCGTCGTCGGCTCGGAGAACTCGTCGAACTCCCGCCGGCTGGCCGAGGTGGCCGCCCGCGCGGGCACCCCGGCCCACCTCGTCGACGACGTGGGCGGGATCGACCTGACCTGGCTCCGCGGAGCCCGGCGGGTCGGGGTCAGCGCGGGGGCGTCGGCGCCCCCGGAGCTCGTCGACGAGGTCGTGTCCTGTCTCTCCGGCCTCGGCCCGGTCGCCGTCACGACGACCACCACCGGGACCGAGGACGTCGTCTTCACCCTTCCCAAGGAGGTGAGCTGACCAGATGGCCATGCCACTGCGCCAGTCGATCCGTCTCGGTTCGTACCTGCTGAAGCAGAAGATCAAGGGGACCGAGAAGTTCCCGATCCTGGTCGAGCTCGAACCGCTGTTCGCCTGCAACCTCAAGTGCAACGGCTGCGGGAAGATCCAGCAGCCCGCGCACCTGCTGAAGCAGCGCATGCCGGTCGAGCAGGCCGTGAACGCCGTCCTGGAGAGCGGCGCCCCGATGGTCTCCATCGCCGGCGGCGAACCGTTGATGCACAAGGAGATCGACGTCATCGTCCGGCGGCTGCTGGACCTCGGCAAGATCGTCTTCCTGTGCACGAACGCGGTGCTGCTGCCCAAGCACCTGCACCGCTTCACCCCGCACAAGAACTTCGCCTGGATGGTGCACATCGACGGGCTGCGCGAGCGGCACGACGAGTCGGTGGCCAAGGAGGGCGTGTTCGACCAGGCCGTCGCCGCGATCAGGATGGCGCAGGAGGCCGGGTTCCGGGTCAACACGAACACCACGTTCTTCGACACCGACACGCCGCAGGACGTCATCGACGTGCTCGACTACCTCAACGACGAGCTCAAGGTCGACAACATGCAGATCTCGCCGGGGTACGCCTACGAGAAGGCCCCGGACCAGGAGCACTTCCTGGGCGTCCAGCAGACGCGCGAGCTGTTCAAGAAGGCCTTCGACGGCGGCCGCCGCCGGAAGTGGCGGCTCAACCACTCGTCGGTCTTCCTGGACTTCCTCGAGGGGCGCCGCGACCTCGACTGCACGGCGTGGGCCATCCCGTCGTACTCGCTGCTCGGCTGGCAGAAGCCCTGCTACCTGCTCGACGACGGGTACGTGAAGACCTACCGGGAGCTCATCGACGACACCGACTGGGAGGCCTACGGGCGCGGGAAGGACGAGCGCTGCGCCAACTGCATGGCGCACTGCGGCTACGAGCCGTCGGCGGTGTTCGCCACCCTCGGGTCGCTGCGGGACACCATCCGTACGGCCGCGGGGGCCTGAGCGGTCTCGAAGGAGCAGGTCGGAACGGTGGAGGGACGCGGGCTCACGGGGAGGTCACAACGGGCGACCGGCCCGTTATCTCCCCGTGACCCGGCCCGCTACACTCCCGCAAACGCGCTTGACAGCGCGGGCGGACTGGTACCCCGAGCCGAGAAGGACCTGTATGCCGGAGCACCGGATGACGACTCTGATCCATCTCCCCCCGATCGGATCCCTGCTGCGCCACGCCGGACGCCCGCTCCTGGAGTCCACGCTCATCCCCCTCGCGCTGTTCTGGATCCTGTTCACGCACGCGGGGTTCGACGCCGGGATCATCGGGGCGCTCTCCTGGTCGGCCCTGGCGATCGGCCGGCGGGTCGTCACGCGGCGGAAGATCCCCGCGATCCTCTGGCTGACCACCGTCCTGCTCGTCGCCCGGACCGTGGTCGGGCTGTGGACCGGGTCCGCGTTCCTCTACTTCCTGCAGCCCACCGTGCAGAACTTCGTGTTCGCCGGGCTGCTGCTCGTCACGATCGGGCTGGAGCGGCCGCTGCTGGCCAAGCTGGCGGACGACTTCTGCGCCTTCCCCGACGCGCTCACCCAGCACCCGCGGATGAAGAGCTTCTTCAAGAAGGTCTCGCTGCTCTGGGCGGCGGTCTTCCTCGTCAACGGCGTGACCACGCTCGCCGTGCTGGCCACCCAGACCGTCGGCAACTTCCTCATGGTGTCCACGGCCGGCTCGTACTCGCTGGTCGCGGTGGGCATCGGGCTCTCGCTCTGGTGGTTCCAGCGTTCGCTGGCCGGCGAGGGCATCGGGCTGCGGATCGGCGTGCCGCAACCGAAGCTCCGCGTGGGCTGACCCCGTCCTCAGACGCGGCGGGCCAGCTCCTCGAGTTCCGCGTCGAGCGTGCGCCGGGAGAACTCCCGGGCCCGCCGGCTCAGCTCCTCGCGCCCCTCGGGTTCGGCGCGCAGCCGCCGGACGGCCGCGGTGACGTCGGCGGGTCGGGCGCAGACCAGTGCCAGCCCCGCCTCCTCCGTCATCCGGGCCCCGGCGCGGCCGTGCCCGGGTACGGGGTTCGCGAACAGCACGGGGGTGCCCACGGCGAGCGACTCGCTCGCGATCATCCCGCCTGCGGTGGTGAGCACCAGGTCCGCCGCGGTGATCAGCTCGGGCACCCGGTCCGTCCAGCCCAGTGCGCTCAGGCCGGGCCTGCCCCGCGCCGCCAGCCGCGCCCGCAACCGCTCGTTGCGCCCGCACAGCACCACGGCCTCGACCGGTGGGCCCTCCCCCGCCCCGCCCGCCAGCACGGCGTCGACCACGCCCTCCATGCCGCCGAAGGCCAGCGAGCCGCCGGTCACGAGGACCACGAAGGCCGCCTCCGGCAGCCCCAGCGCCCGCCGGGTCGCCGCCCGGTCGCCGGGGTGGAAGCGCCGGTCGACGGCGGCCGGCGCCACCCGTACCTCGGCCTCCGGGACCAGGCCCGCGGCCTGTGCGCGGCTGGCCGGCAGCAGCGTCCAGGTCTCGTCGACGTCCGCCCACACCCAGAACGGGTGCACGGCGACGTCCGTGACCACCGCCACGCTGCGCGCGGGCAGCTGTCCGCGCCGGCGCAGCCACGCCAGCCCGCCGCTGATCATCGGGTAGGTGGAGACCACCAGGTCCGGCTGCTCCTCGCGCAGCAGCGGGGCCAGGGACCGGCCCAGACGCGCGGCCGCGACCTGCTTGCACAGCGCGGCGAACCGCGGATGGCGCACGAGCAGGTCGTAGCCCAGGCCGTACAGGCCGGGTGCCCAGCGCATGGTGGCGGCGTAGGAGCGGCGCAGCACCGCGTCCCGCACACCGCCGCGGCGTCCGCCGCTCGCGCTCTCCACCTCGTGCACCTCGGCGGCGGGCCAGAGCTGCCGCATCCGCGCGGCCAGCGCGCGGGCGGCCGCCACGTGGCCCTCCCCCACCGGGGCCGACAGCACCAGCACCCGGCGCGGCGCTCCACCGTCCATACAGGACACCGTACCCCCGTTCCGGTTCCCCGAACCACTCCCCGCACGGCAAGGACGACATGACCGATCCGCAACGGTTGCTGCTGGTCACCGGCAGTATGGGCGCGGGCCACCACGCGGCGGCCCGCGCCGTCGAGGAACACGCCCGGCGGCTGTGGCCGGGCGTCGAGGTGGCCTGGACCGAGACCCTCGACGGCATGGGCCCGCACACCGGGCCGGTGTTCCGCGCGGTCTACGCCGGCTGCATCCGGTACCTGCCCTGGCTGTACGAGCTGTACTTCCGGCTGCTCTGGCACGTGCCCGTCTTCCGGGCCGGCACCCGCGCCGTGATCGGGCGGTGGAGCGGCCGCGGCCTGGAGCCGGCGCTCCGGGAGCACCGGCCCGACCTGGTCGTCGCCACCTTCCCGGAGGGCATCACCGGGCTGGCGTGGCTGCGCCACCGCGGCCGACTGGCGGTCCCCGCCGTGGCCCTGGTCAACGACCCCGCCCCGCACCCGCTGTGGGCCTCCCCGGCGCTCGACCTGCACCTGGTCAGCACGGAGGAGGGTGCCGCGCTGCTGCGCAGGGCCGCGCGCGGCGCCCCGGTCCGGGTGGCGGCGCTGCCCGTGGTCTCCGCCTTCACCCCGCCCGAGGAGGCGCCCCGGGAGCGGCCCCGGGTCCTCGTGTCCTGCGGCTCGCTGGGCTTCGGCGACGTCGCCGCGGCCTGCGCAGGCGCGCTCGACGCCGGTGCCACGGTCCTCGTCACCACCGGCCGGCTTCCTGCGCTGCGCCGCCGACTGGAGCGGCTGGCCGGCGCCCACCCGGACGGGGCGCGGCTGACCGTCGTCGACTGGATCGACGATCCCGCGACCGCCACCCGCGACTCCGACCTGGTGATCACCAACGGCGGGGGCGCCACCGCGCTCGAGGCGCTGGCCTGCGCCCGCCCGCTGCTGCTCGCCGACCCGATCCCCGGGCACGGCCGGGCCAACGCCGAGGTGCTGGCCGCCGCGGGCCTCGCCCGGATCTGCCGCGGGCGGGCGGGCGTGGCGGAGGCGGTCGCCGAGCTGCGCGACCCCGGCGCGCGGGCGGTCGTCGTCAAGGACCTGCGGCGCCGGCTCGAGGCCCAGGACCTGGACCGGGACGTCGCGGCGCTCGCCGGCCTCGGCGCCCCGCCCGTCGAGGAGCGGCTGCGCCCGCAGGACGCCCTGTTCGTGCACGCCGCCACCCCGGAGGTGCCGCAGCAGGTCGGGGCCCGGATCACGGTCGAGGGGGCCCCGGCCGAGGGCTGGGTGGCACACCTCGACGGCCTGGTCCGCGCGCGGGCGTCGGACCTCGACCTGCTCACCCGGGTGCTCGCCCCGCCGCGCCCGGGCCGGCCGCTGCGCTGGCGGCACGATCCCGCCCCGGACCCGGTGGCCCACGTTCGCCGGGAGGTGTGGCGGATCGGGCCGGAGGGCGACCACCCGAGCTGGGACGCGGCCGTCACGGCGTTCTTCGCCGACGCGCTCGACCCGGGCCTGGGCTGGGAGCTGCAGGCCGCCTGCGCCGATACCGGCGAGGCCGCCGTGCTGGCGCGGGTGCACCACGCCCTCGGCGACGGCCTCGCGGTCACCGACGGGCTCATCCGCCTGCTCACCGACGAGAACGCCGGGACCCCGGCCGCCCGTATGGCGGCGGCCGCCGAGGGCGGGCGGGCCGCGCGGCTCCGGCACGCGCTCATCGTCGTCCGGGGCGTCGCGAGCCTCGCCACCGCGGGGCCGGCCGGTCGGTCCCCGCTGGTCGGGCGGTCGGGCCCCGGGCCGCGGCGGATCGCGGTCGACCTCGACGGGTCCGCCGTCCGCCGCGCGGCCCGCGCCCACGGCGTCGGCACCACGGTGCTGGTCCTGGCCGCCCTCGCGCAGACGCTGCACGAGGAGTTCGACGCCCCGCCGCGGATCCGCACCATGGTGCCGATGACGACCCGCACCCGTGCCGGCGTCGGCAGCCGGGCCGGCGGGAACCGGACGGCGGCGGTGTCGGTGGACCTGCCGACCGGGCCGATGACCCCGGCCGACCGGATCGCCCGGGTGGAGGCGGCGCTGACCGAGGGCTCGTCGGCCGGGCAGCCGGAGGGCGCGGCGGCGGTGCTGGCGGCGCTCGGACTGCTGCCGGGCCGGGTGCAGGCACCGCTGGTCCGGCTCGTGTACGGCCGGCGGTTCTTCCACCTGCTGGCCTCGGTCATGCCGGGTGCCCGCCGGCCGCTGCACCTGCGCGGCGGCCTGATCACGACGGTCCAGCCGGTGCTGCCGCTGGCCGACGGCGTCGGTCTCGCGGTCGGGGCGCTGCACTGGGGCCGCCACACGTGCGTGGGGATCACCGCGGACCCCGCGATACTTCCCGTGATCGAGGGAATACCCGCTGGCCTGAGGCGGTCGTTGGGGAGTATGCAGCTACCCGGACGCCCGTACTGATCGGGAGGGTCCGGACGCACCGGGGGGTGGGTATGGACGGCGACATGCTGATCGCGGTCCCCGCCGCCGTGCTCGGGGCCGCCGGGTTCGGGCTCGCCACCGCGGCCCAGCAACGCGCCACGCACGAGGTGGAGACCGCGCCGACGCTGAGTCCGCGGCTGATCACCACACTGCTCCGCCGGCCGATGTGGCTGCTGGGGTTGGTGGCCACGATCGTCGCGCTGGTGCTGCAGCTGATCGCGCTGGCGTACGGGGCGATCGCGGTCGTCCAGCCGCTGCTCGTCACCGGCGTGGTGTTCGCGGCGGCGTTCTCCTCTTTGATGTCCCGCCGCCGGCCGGACCCGCTGATCCTGTTGGGCGCGCTGCTGTGCTCCGCCGGGATCGCCGCGTTCCTGCTGCTCGCGCGGCCGGTGCCGTCGGACCAGGAGCACGTCGACGTCTGGGGCGGGCTGCCGCTCGCCATCGCGCTGGCCGCCGCGGTGGTCGGGTCGATCGTGTACTCGTCGCTGGTGCGGCACCCCACCCGGGTGCTCGCACTCGCCCTCGCGACCGGGATCATGTACGGCGTCACGGCCGGGCTGATGAAGGTCGTCACGGGGCAGCTGCGCGTCGGGCTGCTGGAGCCGTTCCAGCACGTCACGCTCTACGCGGTGTGCGTGGTCGGGCCGATCGGGTTCCTGCTGAGCCAGAACACGTTCCAGCAGGGGCGGATGGTGTCGCCGGCCGTCGCCGTGATCACCAGCGTCGACCCGGTGGTCGCGGTGCTGATCGGGGTGTGGTGGCTGGGCGAGCGGCTCGACGCCACGCCGACGCTCCTCGCGGGGCAGTGCGTCGCCGCGGTCGTGGTGATCGCCGGCATCGCCTTCATCACCCTGCGCGGCAGTCACCTGCTCCACGAGCTCGACGCCCAGCACGCGGCGGCCGGGAGGGCCGGGCCGGACGTCGCACCGGGATGAGGCGCGGGAGGCGCGGATGAGGGTGGCGGAGCGGGTGGCGCTGGTGACCGGGGCGTCGTCGGGCATCGGGGCGGCGGTCGCGCAGCGGCTGGCGGGCGACGGTGCGCGGCTGGTGCTGACCGGGCGGGACCCGGAGCGGCTGCAGCAGGTGGCGGAGCGAACCGGGGCGAAGGCGGTGGTCGCCGACCTCGCCGCGGGCGTCGACACCCTGCTCGACGCGTTGCCCGCCCGGCCCGCACTCGTCGTCCACTGCGCGGGGGTCGGGGCGGCCGGGCCGCTCGAGGAGCTCTCGCCCGCCCGGGTCGACGAGCTGCTCGACCTGAACCTGCGGGCGCCGATCCAGCTGACCCGGGCGCTGCTGCCCGGCCTGCGGGAGGAGCGCGGACACCTGGTGTTCGTCGCCTCCATCGCGGCCCTCGGGGTGGCCGGCGAGGCCGTGTACTCCGCCACGAAGGCGGGGCTCCGGGGCTTCGCCGACGCGGTGCGGATCGAGGCGCCCGAGGTCGGCGTCACGACGGTGCTGCCCGGCGCGGTGGACACACCCTACTTCGGGCGGCGGGGCCGGGAGTACGACCGGCGCTTCCCGCGGCCGATCCGCGCGGACCGGGTGGCCGAGGAGATCGTCCGCGGGATCCGGCGGGGGTCCGTCGAGGTCGTCACACCGCGGTGGCTGGCGCTGGGCGCCAAGGTGCACGGCGCCGCGCCGGCCCTGTTCGCCCGGGCCTCGCGCCGCTTCGGCTGAGGACCACGAACGAACGGCACTCTCACTCACACCGAGTGAGCGGAAGGGCCGTTCGTCCTGGTCAGAGGGTGGCGCGCAGGTGCTCGGCGATGTCCGCGATCCGGCCGAGCACGCCGTTGAGGAAGCGCGGCGAGTCGTCCGTCGACAGGGTCCGGGCGAGCTCGACGGCCTCGGTGATCGCCACCGGGTCGTCGATCTCGTCCACCCAGAGCAGCTCGTAGACGCCGATCCGGAGCAGCGTGCGGTCGACGGCGGGCATCCGGGCGACCGTCCAGCCCTCGGCGTGCTCGGCGAGGAGCTGGTCGATCCGCTCCCGGTTCTCCACCACGCCGCGCACCAGCAGCGCGGCGTAGTCCGACACGGGCGGGGCGTCGTCGGTCTCGCGGCGCTGGGTCAGCACCTCGAGGGGGTCGGCGCCGCGTGCCTCGGACTCGAAGAGGATGTCGAGGGCGCGCTTGCGGGCCTTGGTCCTGGCCCGCACGTCAGCTGCTGACGCGGCCGAGGTACCGGCCGTCGCGGGTGTCGACCTTCACCTTGGTGCCGGTCTCGAGGAACAGCGGGACCTGGATCTCGGCGCCGGTCTCCAGGGTGGCCGGCTTGGTGCCGCCGGTGGAACGGTCGCCCTGCAGGCCCGGGTCGGTGTGCGAGATGACCAGCTCGACCGAGGTGGGCAGCTCGACGAACAGCGGCGCGTCCTCGTGGAAGCTGATCTGCGCGACCTGGTTCTCGAGCAGGTAGTTCGCGGCGTCGCCGACCACGTTCTCCGGGATGGGGAGCTGGTCGTAGGTGTCGCCGTCCATGAAGACGAAGTCCGCACCGTCCCGGTACAGGTAGGTCATGTCGCGGCGGTCGACGGTCGCGGTCTCGACCTTGGTGCCGGCGTTGAACGTCTTGTCGACGACCTTGCCGGTCATCACGTTCTTCAGCGTGGTGCGCACGAAGGCGCCGCCCTTGCCGGGCTTGACGTGCTGGAACGCCTGGACCGACCACAGCTGGCCCTCCAGGTTGAGCACCAAGCCGTTCTTCAGGTCGTTCGTGGTGGCCACGTGCGGGTCTCTCCTGGTTCGTCGGTACTGCAGGGTGGTTCTGCAGGGTCGTGCTCGGCGGGGCGCGCGCGTGCCGACCGTGACGACGGATGACGAACCGGTACGACCGCACGCGGCGGATGTCGCTCTCGGCGGCGGCGCCCGGACTCCCGCCCGGGACAGACCCCGCCGAACCGCCGTCGAGGATACCGCCGCGTGCCGGAGCACGAGCGCGGCCCCGGCGGACGGCCCCCGTCAGGCGACCTCGACGAGCTCCTTCGTGAACCCGGTGAGGGTCTCGGCCGGCCCCGCCCCCGGCACGACCAGGGTGTCCTCGATGCGGACCCCGCCCCGCCCGGCGAGATAGACCCCGGGCTCCACGGTGACCGCCATGCCCGCCTCCAGCACGTCCTTCGACGCGGCGGACAGCGCCGGGGCCTCGTGGATCTGCAGCCCGACGCCGTGGCCCAGCCCGTGCAGGAACTCCGGACCCCGGCCCGCGGTGGTGATCGGCTCGCGGGAGGCGGCGTCGACGTCCGCGGCGGGCATCCCGGCCTCCACCGCCGCGCAGCCGGCCGCCTGCGCCCCGTGGACCAGGGCGTACAGCTCGCGCTGCCAGTCCGCGGCCCGGCCGAGCACCAGCGTGCGGGTCATGTCCGAGTGGTAGCCGCCGACCAGCGCACCGAAGTCCAGCTTGAGGAGGTCGCCGGGGCGCAGCGCCGTGTCGGTCGGGCTGTGGTGCGGGATCGCGGAGTTCGGGCCCGCGGCGACGATCGACGCGAACGACGGCCCGTCCGCCCCGAGCGCGCGCATCCGGAACTCCAGGTCCAGGGCGATCTCCCGCTCGGTCCGGCCAGCCCGGACCCCGCCCGCGTCGAGCAGGTCGGCGAGCGCCGTGTCGGCGATGGCGCAGGCCCGCCGGATCGCCTCGATCTCGGTGTCGTCCTTGATCACCCGCAGCTGCGCGACGAGTCCGGGCGCCCGCTCGAGCGTCGCACCCTCCGCGGCGGCGGAGAGGGCGGCGTGCGCGTCGACGGTCACGGCGTCGGACTCGAAGCCCAGCCGCCCGATGCCGAGCGCCGACGCCCGTGCGGCCAGGGCCAACGCAGTCGCCCGCTCGATCAGCGGCGGCACGTCCGGCACCTCGGCGGCGGCCTGGGTCCTGTAGCGGCCGTCCGTGCCGAACCGGCTGCCGGCGTCGTCCGTCGCGGCGAGCAGCAGGGCGCCGTTGGAGCCGGTGAACCCGGTCAGGTATCGGACGTTGACGAGGTCGGTGACCAGCAGCCCGTCGAGCCCTGCGGCGCGCACCCGCGCGCGCAGGGCCTCGCGGCGCGCGGCCTGCGGGCGGGGGCTTCGGGTGCTGGTCGGGGCGGCACCGGTCATGGGTCCCAGCCTAGGCTTGGACGCATGAGTGGGTCGGGGCTGTACTTCAGGCAGCTGCTGTCCGGACAGGACTTCGCGGTCGGCGACCGGGTCGCCACCCAGATGGTCAACTTCGCCTACCTCATCGGCGACGAGGAGTCCCGCGAGGCAGTCGTCGTCGACCCGGCCTACGCCCCGGACGACCTGCTCGACGTGCTCGAGGCCGACGGCATGCGGCTCACCGGCGTGCTCGCCACGCACCACCACCCCGACCACGTCGGCGGCACGATGATGGGCTTCGACCTCGACGGGCTCACCGGGCTGCTCGCCCGCACGCCGGTCCCGGTGCACGTGCAGAAGCCCGAGGCCGAGTGGGTCACCAAGGTCACCGGGCTCTCCGTCGCCGACCTGACCCTCCACGAGAACGACGACGTGGTGCAGGTCGGCGACATCCCGATCCGGCTGCTGCACACCCCCGGCCACACACCCGGCAGCCAGTGCTTCCTGGTCGACGGGCGGCTCGTCGCCGGCGACACCCTGTTCCTGCAGGGCTGCGGCCGCACGGACTTCCCGGGCGGCGACGTCGAGGCGATGTACCGCAGCGTGCAGCGCCTCGGCTCCCTCGCGGGCAACCCGATCGTCTACCCGGGGCACCGCTACTCGGAGGAGCCGCACTCCCCGCTGCTCGACGTCCGGCGCTCCAACGTCGTCTTCCGCCCGCGCTCCGCGGAGGAGTTCGTGCTGGCCTTCGGTTAGAGGCTCGCCAGGTAGCGCAGGGCCAGCACGTAGCCCTGCACGCCGAGGCCCACGATGGTGCCGGTGGCGACGGGGCTGATGTAGCTGTGGTGCCGGAACTCCTCGCGCGTGTGCACGTTGCTGATGTGCACCTCGATCAGGCCGCCGGTGAGCATCGCGCAGGCGTCCCGCACCGCCACGCTGGTGTGCGTCCACGCGGCGGGGTTGAGGACGACCGGGGTGCCGGCGTCGGCGGCCTCGTGCAGCCAGCCGATCAGCTCGCCCTCGGTGTTGGTCTGCCGGACCTCGACCTCCAGCCCCAGCTCGGTGCCGGTCTTCTCGCACAGCGCGACCAGGTCGGCGTAGGTCGTGTGGCCGTAGATGCCCGGCTCGCGCAGGCCGAGCCGGTTGAGGTTGGGGCCGTTGAGGACCAGCACGCGCGTCATGCGCCCACCGTCGCATAGGCCTGCTCGAGCAGCTCCGGCGCGGGGCCCTCGAGCCGGCCGGGCTTCGCGAGGCCGTCGAGCACCACGAACCGCAGCATCCCGGCCCGGGACTTCTTGTCGCCCTTCATGGTCTCGACCAGCTCCGGCAGCACGCCGGCCTCGTACGTCGTGGGCAGGCCGATCGAGGTGAGGATCGCGCGGTGCCGGTCGGTGGTGGCGTCGTCGAGGCGTCCGGCGGCGCGGGCGAGCTCGGCGGCGAACACCAGCCCGACGCTCACCGCCGCCCCGTGCCGCCAGGTGTAGTCCTCGCGGCGCTCGATGGCGTGGCCCAGCGTGTGGCCGTAGTTGAGGATCTCCCGCAGGTGGGACTCGCGCAGGTCCGCGCCCACGACGTCGGCCTTCACCTGGATCGACCGCCGCACCAGCTCCGGCAGCACCTCGCCGGCCGGGTCGAGCGCGGCCTTCGGGTCCCGCTCGACGAGGTCGAGGATCACCGGGTCCGCGATGAAGCCGGCCTTGATCACCTCCGCCATGCCCGCGACCAGCTCCGGCTCGGGCAGCGTCTCCAGCGTCGCCAGGTCCACGAGCACGGCGGAGGGCTCGTAGAAGGCGCCGACGAGGTTCTTCCCGGCCGCGGTGTTGATGCCCGTCTTGCCGCCGACGGCCGCGTCGACCATCGCGAGCAGGGTGGTCGGCACGTGGACGACCTTCACCCCGCGCATCCAGGTCGCGGCCACGAAGCCGGCCAGGTCGGTGGCCGCTCCCCCGCCGAACCCGATCACGACGTCCTGCCGCGTGAGCCCGATCTGCCCGCAGACCTCCCAGCAGAAGCCGGCGACGGCGAGCGCCTTGCCCTCCTCGGCGTCGGGCACCTCGACGCGGTGGGCGTCGACGCCGGCGTCCTCCAGCTCCTGCCGGACCACCTCCGCCGCCTCCGCCAGCGCGGGCTGGTGCACCAGCAGCGCGGTCCGCGACCCCAGCTCCCGCACGACCCCGGGCAGCCCGGCCCGTACCCCGCGCCCGACGATCACGTCGTACGGGCGCTCCGCGGCGACGCGGATCGTGGTGGGCGGGTCCGCCTGTGCCGCAGACGTCGCAGGTGTCGCCGCAGCTGTCGCCGCGGACGGCGCCGCGGACGGCGCCGCGGGCGGGCTCGTCTCCGAGGGGCCGGGCTGGGTCATGGGACGACCCTAACCGCCCCCGCTCCCGCGACCTGCGGGCCCGTCGCGCCCGGTCCGCCCGCCGAGACCGTGACCGGTCAGGAGCCGGGGCGACCGAAGACGGGGTCCGGGAGCGGGGCGTCGTCGGACGGGGTGATCTGATCGTCGGGGTCGCCCGGGCCCGAGGCCGGGGCGGGGCTCGCGGAGGCGTCGAGGTCCAGGGCCGTGAGCACCGCGGCCGCGACCTGGTTCGCGCTGCGCTTGACGGTGTCGATCTCGACCGTGGCGACCTCCTGGTACAACGGGACGCGTGCCTCGAGCAGGGCGCGGAAGGTCGCCCGCGGGTTCACACCCGCCAGGAGCGGCCGCGCGGTGGACATGCCGGTGCGGCGGATGCCGTCGGCCAGCCCGACCTTGAGATAGACCACCCGGTGCGCGGCCAGGAGCGCGCGCGTCGACCCGGCCAGCACCGAGCCCCCGCCGAGGGCGAGCACACCGCAGTCCGTGCCCAGCAGCTCGGCCACGACCTCGCGCTCCACAGCACGGAAGGCCTCCTCGCCCTGCGAGGTGAACATCTCCGCGATCGTGGTGCCGACCCGCGCCTCGATCTCGGTGTCGACGTCCGTGAACGGCACCGCCAGCCGGCGCCCGAGGACCCGCCCCACGGTGCTCTTGCCCGCCCCGGGAGGACCCACCAGCACCAGCACCGGCCTCGTCGCGTCGCTCACGGCGCGATCGTATCCGCCGTTCGCCCGGCGTTCACCGACCGCCCGCAGGCGCGGCATCGCCCCGTGGTCGGTGCCCGCTCGGAGCCCCGCTTGGTCCGCGCTCAGTGCGCGAAGCGGCGCGCCACGTCCTCCCGGTAGGACGCCGCGTTACGCCGGGTCTCGGCCAGCGAGTCGCCGCCGAACTTCTCCAGCGCCGCCTCGGCCAGCACCAGCGCCACCATCGACTCCGCGACCACGCCGGCACGCGGGACGGCGCAGGCGTCGGACCGCTGGTGGATCGCGGTCGCCTCCTCGCCGGTGGTGGTGTCGATCGTGCGCAGCGCCCGCGGCACCGTCGAGATCGGCTTCATGGCCACCCGCACGCGGACGGGCTCACCGTTGGTCATGCCGCCCTCGATGCCGCCCGCGCGGTTGGACAGCCGCTTCACCGGGTCGCCCGGGATCATCTCGTCGTGCGCGGCGGAGCCGCGGCGGTGCGCGGTGCGGAAGCCGTCGCCGATCTCCACGCCCTTCATCGCCTGGATGCCCATCAGCGCGGCGGCGAGCTTGGCGTCGAGCCGGCGGTCCGACTGGACGTAGGAGCCGACGCCGACCGGCATGCCGTAGGCGAGCACCTCGATGACCCCGCCCAGGGTGTCGCCGTCCTCGTGCGCGGCGTCGATCTCGGCCATCATCCGCTCGGCCGTGGCCTCGGAGAGGGCGCGGACCGGGCTGGCGTCGACGCGGTCGAGGTCGCCGGGCCCGGGCACCGGGTCGTCCTCGGGGGCGTCGACGGCGCCGATGGCGACGACGTGGGACACGACGTCGACCCCGAACGCCTGCTTGAGGAAGGCCTTGGCGACCGTTCCGAGCACGACCTTCGCGGCGGTCTCGCGGGCGCTGGCGCGCTCGAGGACGGGGCGGGCCTCCTCGAAGCCGTACTTCGTCATGCCGGCGAGGTCGGCGTGCCCGGGCCGCGGCCGGGTGAGCGGGGCGTTGCGGGCCCGGTTCGCGATGAGCTCCGGGTCGACGGGATCGGCCGCCATGACCGTCTCCCACTTGGGCCACTCGGTGTTGCCGATCCGGACGGCCACCGGGCCGCCCTGGGTCACGCCGTGCCGGAGGCCGCCGATCACCTCGAGCTCGTCCGCCTCGAACGCCATCCGCGGGCTGCGCCCGTGGCCCAGCTTGCGGCGGCCGAGCTCGGCCTGCAGCTCCTTGGTCGTGATCTCGACACCGGCGACCATGCCCTCCAGCACGGCGACCAGCGCGGGACCGTGCGACTCCCCGGCGGTGATCCAACGCAGCACGCCGCGATTCTCTCACCCCCCGCCCATCGGCCCGACGGCACCGCTCGTGCCGCCCACCAGCGCCGCCACGAACACCACCAGCCACGCCGAGCCGAGCATCGGCGGGCCGAGCGGCAGCTCCGCGGGAGGCCCCGGCATCGACCGGCCCCTCCGCCACGTCGCGCCCGCCGCACCGTCGGACCGGAGCCGTGCCGCCACGCCCGGCGAGCCCGCGCCCGGCCCGTCGAGCAGGACGCCGGCGCCACGAGCGCGACGGGCCGACCGAGCCACCACGCATCCGGCCATGCCCACGCTGACGACGGCCGTGAGCGCACAGCCGAGGAGCAGCGCCGGCCACGACGCGGCGGCGGACAGGGCACCGACGGGTGCCGCGAGCTTGACGTCGCCCAGGCCGAGCGACCGGGGCGACACCGCGTGGACCAGCAGGTACGCGCCGGCGAGGAGGGCGGCGCCCGCCGCGGCGCGTCCGACGGCCGCGAGCCCCACCGGCACGGCGAGGAGCAGGGCGGCGGGCAGCGCCGGGAGGGTGAGCGCGTCGGGCAGGCGGTGGTGCCGCACGTCGACCACACTCGCCACCACCGCGAGCCACCCGGCGCCGAGGAGCAGCGGCAGCCACGCCCACGGCAGCACCCCGGCTCCCGCCGCACCGACGACGCCCGCCCAGGGCACCCCGACCGCCACCTCCAGCCAGGGCGGCGGCACCCGCGTACCGCGGCGCATCCGCGCCAGCAGCATTCGGCCGGCGGCCCCGGCCAGCATCCCGAGCCCGAAGCCCAGGAGCGCCCACCCGACGACGGTCCCACCGGGCAGGAGACCGTCCGGGGTGATCCCGCTCGCGGCCGTCGACAGGACCGTCGTCGTCACTCCGCTCGTCATGCCGCCGATGCTCGCCCGATCCTCCGACCGGCGGCGGACCGAGCGAGAAGCTGTGCACAGGCCTGCCGATCCGTGGACGAACCGCCGCGACCGAGCCACGACGGACCCGTCCTGTCGCACCCACCTGGTAGTGCGCGTCACCCCGCTCGGCACCCGACCGGCCGGTGCAGCGCCGGAGCGCGCGGGGAAGGATCGTGGGGTGCCCGACCCCGCTCGTCCCGACCCGCCCCTCGCACCCGCCGTCGTCCGGGCGGAGATCGACCACGGCCGGGCCGAGCTGGTCGGCGACCCCGAGCGCCCGCTGGCCTGGACCCTGCTGGTCGACGGCACGGCCCAGTCCCACGTCGACCTGGCCGACCCCGAGCACCTGGAGTTCGAGTACGTCCGGCGCATGGGGCACGTGGTCGACACGATCGCGCCGCCCATGACCCCCGTGCGGGCGATCCACCTCGGCGGTGGCGCCTGGACTCTCCCCCGCTACGTCGCCGCGACCCGCCCGGGTTCGCCGCAGCTCGTCGTCGAGCTCGACGCGGCCCTGATCGACCTGGTCGCCGCCCGCCTGCCCGCCGACGACACCGGCATCGACGTGGTCAGCGGCGACGCCCGCGCGCTCCTCGCCACCCGTCCGGCCGCCTCGGCGGACCTGCTGGTCCTCGACGTCTTCGCCGGCGCCCGCACCCCCGCGCACCTGACCTCCGCCGAGTTCGTCGCCGACGTGCGGCGGGTGCTCGCGCCGGACGGGGTCTACGTGGCGAACGTGGCCGACGGCGGCACGCTCGACTTCGCCCGCGGCCAGATCGCGACCGTGGGCGCGCAGTTCCCCGAGCTCGCGGTGATCGCCGCGCCGGACCTGCTGTCCGGCCGGCGCTTCGGCAACCTCGTGCTGGTCGCCGCCGACCGGCCGCTGCCGGTGGCCGACCTGACCCGGCGCGCCGCCGGCGATCCGTTCCGCGCGCGGGTGCTGGCCGGGCCGGCGGTCGCGACGCTGGCGAAGGGCGCCGCGGTGCGGCACGACCGGTCGACCACTCCCTCGCCGGTCCCGCCGCCCGGCTTCTTCGGGCAGTGAGGCCCGGCTAGAACGCCCCGTTCCGGATCGCCTCGCCGACGTTGGCCTGGTGCTCGGCCAGCGACGTCGCGAAGCAGGACGTGCCGTCCTTCTGGCACCGCACGAAGAAGGTCCACGGACCCGCCTCGGGGTCGAGCGCGGCGGCGATCGCGTCCTTGCCCGGCGCCGCGATCGGCGTCGGCGGCAGCCCCGTGTTCTGGTACGAGTTGTACGGCCCCGCCGTGCCCCGCGCCTCGGCGGTGGTGCGCAGGGCCTGCAGGTCCAGCGGGTAGTTGACCGTGGAGTCCAGCTCGAGCCGCTGGTCGATGTCGAGCCGGTTCGTGATCACCCGGGCGACCTTGCCCATGTCCGGGGTGATCGCCTCCTTCTCGGCCAGCGAGGCGAGCACCAGGAGCTGGTAGGTGGCGAGCCCGTCGTGGCTGGCGTCGGCGGTGAGGCCGCTCGACTCGAGCTGCGCGACCGACACCGCGAACAGGGACTTCCAGACGTCCGCGGCCGACGTGCCGGGCGCGACGTCGTACAGACCCGGCACGATCAGGCCCTCGAACTTCCGGTTCGGCTCCGCCCGCGCGACGTCCTCGACCGCCCACTGCGGCACCCCGAGCGACGCCGGGTCGGCGGTGGCCATGACCTGCCGCAGCTCCTCCGGGCTCACGCAGCGCCGCTGGCCGTCGATCCGGCCGCAGCTGGCCTGCGAGATCAGGCTGATCACGCCGGGGGCGACGGTCCCGTCCGGCGAGCGGGTGTCGTCCAGCTGGGTACCGCCGCGGATCTCGAGCCGCCCCACCCGCGACGACGGGTCGATCATCAGCGCGACCGCGGACTCGCCCGACATCTGCAGCCGCATCTGGTAGTACCCGGGCTGGATCCCGAGGACCTTCTTCTCCTCGGCCGCGGCCTCGGTGAAGGCCTCCGGGCTGGCGACGACGCCGCGGCGGGCCAGCATCGTGCCGATCTGCCGGGTGGAGTCGCCGTCGAGGACGCGGACCACGGCGTCCCCCTGGCCCTCGCCGTCGAAGTCGTCCGTGAAGAACGTGGACCCCACCAGGTACGCACCCCCGCCGAACACCACGCCGAGCAGGACCAGCGCCGCGAGCAGCACGAACAGGCCGCGCCGGCGGCGCTTGCGGGCGATCTCACGCAGCTCCGCCCGCCGCGCCGCGAGCTCCGCGCGGCGGGTCAGGAAGGGACCGGTGGGTGGGTTCACGCCGCGCAGCCCGCCCGGTGGCGGTTCCGACTGCTGCGGCGCGTCCCGTTCACAGCTCCGGAGGGTAACGGGTCCTCGCATCGGCCCGGCACGGAGCACGCCCGACCGGGCCGTACGGTCACCGTCGGGTGTCCAGGTACCCCTGGAGGATGGCGACGGCGGCGGCCTGGTCGATCACCGCGCGTTGCTTGCGCCCCTTGACCCGTCCCCGCAGCTGCTGGGTCGCGACGACGGTGGTGAGCCGCTCGTCGTGCAGCACGACGGGCACCGCGAGCACGGCCTCCAGCTCGGCCCGGAACGCCTGGGCGGCCTCGGCCGCGGGCCCCTCCCGGCCGGCGAGGGTGCGGGGCAGCCCGAGCACGACCTCGACGGCCAGGTACTCCTCGACCAGCTCCGCCACGCGCCGGGCGGCACCCTCGCGCGGCACCGTCTCGAGCGGGGTTGCGATCAGGCCGTCGGGATCGCACAGGGCGACCCCGACGCGCACCGATCCCACGTCGACGCCGAGCCGGCGCCCTCGCGGCTCGATCACCGTGCCGACCTCACCGTGCCGACCTCACCGTGCGGACCTCACCGTGCGGACCGTGCGGACGGACCGGGGATCAACCCCGGACCGCCTCGCGCAGCTTCTGGATGGCGGCCGCGACGCCCGACGGGTCCGTCCCGCCGCCCTGGGCGAGGTCCGGCTTGCCGCCGCCCCGCCCGCCGACGGCCGGCGCGAACGCCGGGATCAGCGTGCCGGCGGCCAGGCCCTTGTCCCGGGCCGCGGCCGTGGTGGCCACGACGAACGCGACCTTCCCGGCGTCGGTCGAGAACAGCGCCACGACACCCGGCTTCGACCCGAGCCGCCCGCGGACGTCCGAGGCCAGGTTGCGCAGGTCGTTGCCCGCCAGCCCGGCCGGGCCCTCGACCGCCACCACGGACACCCCGTCCAGGTCCTCGGCCTGCTCGGCGAGGGTGCCGGCGGAGGCCAGCACGGCCTCGGCGCGGTGCTTCTCCAGGTCGCGCTCGGCGTCCCGCAGCCGCTCGACCAGCCCGTTGATCCGCTCCGGCAGGTCCTCCGGCTTGGCCTTGAGCTGCTCGGCCAGCTGGCTGACGAGGAGGTGCTCCTTGGACATGTGGTCGAACGCGTCGAGCCCCACGAGGGCCTCCACGCGCCGGATGCCCGAGCCGATCGAGCCCTCGGACAGCACCTTGATCAGGCCGATCTCGCCGGTCCGGCCGACGTGCGTGCCACCGCAGAGCTCGCGGGAGTAGTCGCCCATGTCGACCACGCGGACGCGGTCGCCGTACTTCTCGCCGAAGAGCATCATCGCGCCGAGCCGCTTGGCCTCGTCCATCGACGTCTCGTAGGCCTCGACCTCGCGGTTCTGCTGCAGGACCCCGTTGATCTCGCCCTCGACCTCGGCGAGCTGGGTCGGCGTGACGGCGCCGGACGGCGAGGTGAAGTCGAACCGCAGCCGGCCCGGGGCGTTGAGCGACCCGGCCTGCGCGGCGGAGGTGCCCAGCGCCCCGCGGACGCCCGCGTGCACCAGGTGGGTACCGGTGTGAGCGCGGGAGATCGACGCACGGCGGGCAACGTCGATCTCGGCGACGACCGGCGAGTCGACCGTGGCCGTGCCGTTCGTGACGACGCCGCGGTGCACCCGCAGGCCCGCGACCGGCGACTGCACGTCGTCCACCCGGATGGTGAACGAGTCCGACCGCAGCTCACCCGTGTCGGCCTGCTGGCCACCGGCCTCGGCGTAGAACGGCGTGCGGTCGAGGACGACCTCGACCGCCGAGCCCTCGGACGCGGCCGGCACCGGCTGCCCGTCGACCAGCAGCCCGACGATCGTGCCCTCGGCGGCCAGGTCGGTGTAGCCGAGGAACTCCGTGATGCCGTGGTTGTCGAGCACCGCGCGGTAGACCGAGGCGTCGCCGTGCCCGACCTTGCGGGAGGCGGCGTCGGCCTTGGCCCGGGTGCGCTGCTCCTGCATGAGCGCGGTGAACCGGTCCTGGTCGACCTCGAGCCCCTGCTCGGCGGCCATCTCCAGGGTGAGGTCGATCGGGAAGCCGTAGGTGTCGTGCAGCTGGAAGGCGCGGTCGCCGGGCAGCACGAGCCCGCCTGCCTTCTTCGTCTCCGCCACCGCGGTGTCGAAGATGCGCGAGCCCGCCGTGAGCGTGGAGAGGAAGGCCTCCTCCTCCGCCTCGACGACGGCCGAGATCCGCTCGAAGTTCGTGATCAGCTCGGGGTAGGTCGGCGACATCTCGTCCCGCACCACCTCGGCGAAGGCGCGCAGCACCGGCTGGGTCACGCCGAGCAGCCGGGCCGAGCGCACGATGCGGCGCAGCAGCCGGCGCAGCACGTAGCCACGGCCCTCGTTCGACGGCGTGACGCCGTCGCCGATGATCATCACGCCGGAACGGGCGTGGTCGGCGATGACCCGGAACCGGGTGTCGTCCTCGGCGTTCGCCCCGTACTTGCGACCCGACAGCGCCTCGGCCTGGGCGATCACCGGTCGGACCAGGTCGGTCTCGTAGACGTTGGCCACGCCCTGCAGCAGGTACGCGACCCGCTCGACGCCCATGCCGGTGTCGATGTTCTTGCTGGGCAGGGTGCCGATCGGCGGGTGACCGAGCTTCGGGCTCAGCTCACCGCGTTCGTCCTGCATGAAGACGAGGTTCCAGATCTCGAGGTACCGGTCCTCGTCGGCCTCGGGGCCGCCCTCGCGGCCGTACTCCGGGCCGCGGTCGTAGTAGATCTCCGAGCAGGGGCCGCCGGGACCGGGCACGCCCATGTCCCAGTAGTTGTCCTTGCCGCCGCGGCGCTGGATCCGCTCCTCGGGCAGCCCGGCGATCTCCTTCCAGAGCGCGATGGCCTCGTCGTCGTCCTGGTAGACGGTGACCCAGATGCGGTCGGGGTCGAACCCGAACCCGCCCGAGTCGCGGTCCCCGGTCACGAGGGTCCAGGCCAGCTCGATCGCCCCGGCCTTGAAGTAGTCGCCGAAGCTGAAGTTCCCGGCCATCTGGAAGAACGTGTTGTGCCGGGTGGTGCGGCCGACCTCGTCGATGTCGCCGGTGCGCACGCACTTCTGGATCGACGTGGCGCGCGGGTACGGCGCCGGGACGTCGCCCAGGAAGTACGGCTTGAACTGCACCATGCCGGCGTTGACGAACAGCAGGTTGGGGTCGTCGAGGATCAGCGACGCGCTGGCCACCGGGGTGTGCCCGGCCTTGACGAAGTGCTCGGTGAAACGGCGGACGATCTCGTGGGTCTGCACGGGGTGTCTCTCTCGCGGAAAACGGGTGGGACGACGGCGCGGTGCGGCAGGGACCGCTCAGGCCCCTGCCCCGCGCGCTCGCCCCCGAGGGCGGGCCGGCTCGTCCTCGGCCACGGCCTCACTGTAGGACGGGACGTGTCCGCCCGTCCGCCGCTCGACGAGGTCGGTGAGCTCCTGCTCGCGGGTGGCCATCCCGGCGCGCACCTCGGCACCGAAGGCGCCGAGGCCGGCCCCGAGCTCGCGCAGCCCGTCGGCCAGGTCGGCGCCGATGCCCTGCGGGGTGAGCCGCTGCCTGGTCTCGGTGAGCCGGCGGGTCACGTAGGCGCCGGCGGCGGCGCCGACGCCGATCCAGAACAGCCGCTTCACTTCTGCCTCCCCCGGCGGCGGCCACGGGAGTGCGCCCCCGCGTCCTTGCCGGCGCGGCGAGCCTTGATGGCCTTGTTGAGGCCGTAGGAGAAGGCGGCGGCGCGCACCAGCGGGCCGCCCAGTGTCGCGGTGAACAGCGAGGTCAGCACCGACACGTTGCTGGTGACGGTCTTGGCGTTCGACGTGATCCCGTCGACCCGCTCGAGCTGGGTGTTCACGCTGTTCAGCGTGGTGTGCGCGTCGACCAGCAGCGGGGCGCTGCCCTCGTGGGCCTTGCGGATCGCGACGGTCGCCTCGTCGAGCGTCCGGCCGAGCTTCAACAGCGGGATCGCGAGCAGCACGACGAGCACCACGAACGCGATCGCCGCGATGAGCGCGGCGATCTGACCAGCCGACACGGACCCCTCCAGCGATCTTGGAACAACGATCGCCACGAGCGTGGAGATCGGCGGTCAGGCTACTCCCCCGGCCGCCGGTCCCCACGTCCGGATCACGTCCGGATCAGCCGGTGATGTCGACCGCACCCTCGTCCGTGTCGGCGTCGACGGCGGCCGCCACCGCCTCGGCGACCTCACGGGCCAGGCCGCCGGTGACGAGCTGGCGCAGCCGCGCGAGCGCGCGGTGCTGGGTGACGCGGACGGCGCCGGGGGTGGAGCCGACGGTCTGCGCGGTCTCCTCGGCGCTGAGGCCGACGACCACCCGGAGGACGAGGACCTCGCGCTGCCGCTCGGTCAGCACGCCGAGCAGCCCGCCCAGGCGATGGTTGAGCTCGGCGGTGAGGGCCAGGTGCTCCGGCCCGTCGAGCACCACGCCGGTGTCCGGGACGTCCGCGACCGGCTCGGAGCGGTTGCGGCCGATGGCCCGGAAGGTGTCGGTGACCTTGTGCGCGGCGATGCCGTACACGAAGGCGCGGAAGGACAGGCCCTTGACGGTGTAGGTCGGCAGGGCGGCGAGCACGGCGACGCAGACGTCCTGCGCCACGTCCTCGGCCGAACCGATGACCGTCTCCTGGCGGCCGAGCCGGGCGCGGCAGTACCGCAGCACCAGCGGGCGGATCTCCTCGAGGAGCCGCTCGCGGGCCCGCGGGTCGCCCTCGACGGCGGCGGCCACGTACTGCTCGAGGACCGAGGGTGCCGGGACCGACCGGGCGCGCCGCCCCTTCGTCCCCGCGACGACGGTGAGCTGCGGGCCCTGGACCTCGACGGGGGCCGGGCCGGGATCGACGGTGAGCCCCTCCGGCTCGGCGAACGCGGCGCCGAACGGATCCGGGGGGTCGAAGGCTGCCGCGGCGGTCATCGGACCGTTCCCGAGGCAGGACGGATCAAGGCGTGCATGGGTTCCCCTCCCCTGCGACGCAGGAGGGCGTGCCCGACCTCCGGGGCCGGACAGCGCCCCTCCACGCCGTGCGCGGTAGTGAGCGGCCGGGGCCCGATGTGCCCGTCGGACCCTGGCCGCGTGCTCCGGACGGAGCGACCGTGCGACACCCGCCCGGCCGCACGAGGCGACCCCCGACGGGCCGGTGCCCGTACCGTCCTCCCGGCCGATGATCGCGGGGCCGTGCCCTGCCCGACGAGACCGTTCGAGATTCAAGTACGTGGTCACCATCTTGGGTGATCCTCGAAATGGAGTCAAGCTCAACTCGGCGTGTTTCGGCTACGGTCCGTCAATGTGACCACCGGCGGAAGCGGCCGTTCGAGCGATGCCCGGGCTCGGGCCGCGCGAACGAAGCGCGACCGCACCCGCCGCGCCCTGCTGGACGCCGCCGACGCCAACTTCGGCACCCGCGGATGGAACCGCACTCGTATGGAGGACATCGCGGCCACCGCGGGCGTGAGCCCGGCGACCGCCTACAACCACTTCCCGAGCAAACACGCACTCATCGGCGCCGTCTACGGGCCACTGGTCCATACTCTCGTGCAGCAGGCGGAGCAGGACCGTAGGGCCGGACGGCCGGTGCTCGACGCACTGAGGGACCAGGTCAACGCCCTGACCAGGACGACCTGGCGGCACCGCGGGCTCACCGCCGCGTTCTGGTACGCCGTCCAGGACTACGTCGCGACCCGGGTCGGCGGCCCCCCGGACCCGGCCGACCTGGGCGATCCGCGCACCCTCGCGCCGGTCCCGGACGCGATCCTCGGCCTCCTGCAGGACGGGCAGGCCTCGGGGGAGCTGCGTCCGTACCCGCCGGCCCTGGAGATCAGCGGGTTGATCGTCAACACCCTCCTCATGCGCGCCGTGAACCGGCCCCACGAGCCGCCGGAGCAGACGGCCGAATTGTTACTCACCGTGCTCTTCGGGACACTCAAGCCGGAGCTGCTCTGCCACACCCCGGAGGACGAGCGGCCGTTCGCGAGCGGCCACTGAACGCTCCCACGGGACGGGCGGGCGTCGGCACACGACAAGCGGTCCCGAACGGGTGTATCCGGTCCCCGCTGCGGGCGCGTTCCTTGCCGTACCCCACACGGGGTCGTACCTGTACCGATCATGGAACGTCGCGCGGTGTCCCGCACCGCCACCCTGCTCTCCCTCGCACTGTCCCTCGGCACGGCCGCCGTCCTCGCGGCCGCCCCCGCCGCCGCGGCCCCCGCCGGCCCCGGCACCGAAGCCGGCAGCACCACCAGCGGAACGTCCGAGTCCACCGTCCGGTCCGACGGCGCGCGGACCGTCACCCTCTACTCCGGCCCGGTGCGGGTGCAGCGCGGCGCCGAGTGGCTGCCGGTCGACCTCACCCTGCGGACCGGACCCGACGGCGTCGTCCGGCCCGCCGCGGCACCCCACGACCTCACGCTGACCCCGACGGGCCCGTCGGTGCGGTACGCGGAGGGCGGCTCGGCGGCCGTCGTGTGGCCGACCCCGCTGCCCGCCCCGCAGCTCGACGGCCCGAAGGCCGTCTACCGGCAGGTCCGGCCCGGCTACGACCTCGAGGTCGAGGCGACCCGCGCCGGCTTCGTCGCCTCGGTCCGCAAGGACGGCGCCCCGACCGGCCCCGCCCCGGACCTGAAGCTCACCGGCAACGCCGAGGCGGTGCCCGACGCGGCCGGCTCGCTCACCGAGGCCGAGTCCGCCGTCAGCCGGGTGGTCGCGGCCGCTCCGGTGACCACGGAGGCACCCGTCCCCTTCGACACGACCACGCAGACGACCGTGAAGAACACCGACACCTCGGGCGACCCGGACCTGCGGCTCGGCAGCTACGACGGCAAGGAGGCCGCCCGCAGCTACCTCACCTTCGACCTCGCCGGGGCGAAGGCGGCGACGGTCCGCTCGGCGACCCTGGACCTCTACCAGACCTGGTCGGCGTCCTGCCGCCCCCGCGCCTGGGAGGTCTGGACGCTCCCCGCGGGCACGACGGTCGGGCCGAAGCTCCGCTGGGCGACCCAGCCACAGGTCGAACGCCTGCGGGCGACCAGCACCGACACCCGCGGCAACGCCCCGGCCTGCGCGCCGGGCTGGAGCAGCGTCGACGTGACCGGGCTGGTGAAGGAGTGGGTGGCCGCCGGTGCCACCAGCGGCACCGTGGTGCTGAAGGCGGCCGACGAGACGGACCCGCTGTCCTGGAAGCGGTTCGCCTCGGCGGAGACGGCGACCGTCCCCCACCTCACCGTCACCCTCGGCTGAGGACCCCCTCCAGGGCGTCGAGGGCCAGGTGCAGGTCCTGCTCCTCGACGACGAGCGGCGGCGAGAGGCGCAGCGTCGGGCCGTGGGTGTCCTTGGTGAGCACCCCGGCCCGCGCGAGCCGCTCGCCGAGCTCGCGCCCGGTGCCGAGCGCCGGGTCGACGTCGATCCCGGCCCACAGCCCCACCCCGCGCACCGCGGTCAGGCCCGGCATCGCGCGCAGCCGCGCCTGCAGGACCTCGCCGAGCGCGCGGGTGTGGGCGAGCACCACGTCGTCGCGCAGGATCCTGATCACCGCCCGCCCGACGGCGCAGGCCAGCGGGTTCCCGCCGAAGGTCGAGCCGTGCTGGCCGGGCTTGAGCACGCCCAGGACGTCCGCGTCCGCCACCACGGCCGACACCGGCACCACGCCGCCGCCGAGCGCCTTGCCCAGCAGGTAGACGTCCGCCTGCACGCCGGCGAGGCCGCGGGTCGCGAGTACGTGCCCGGTCCGGCCGAGGCCGGACTGCACCTCGTCGGAGATCCACAGCACCCCGGTGTCGGTGCAGATCTCCCGCACCGCACGCAGGTAGCCGTCCGGCGGGACGATCACCCCGGCCTCGCCCTGCACCGGCTCCAGCAGCACGGCCACGGTCTCCGGGGTGATCGCGGCGCGCAGGGCATCGGCGTCCCCGTACGGGACGACGTCGAACCCGGGGGTGAACGGCCCGAACCCGCCGCGGGCCTCCGGGTCGGTGGAGAAGGACACGATCGAGATCGTGCGGCCGTGGAAGGCACCGGCCGCCACGACCACGCGCGCCCGGTCGGCCGGCACGCCCTTGACCTCGTAGCCCCACTTGCGGGCGACCTTCAGCCCGGACTCGACGGCCTCGGCGCCGGTGTTCATCGGCAGCACCATGTCCTTGCCCAGCAGCGCGGCGAGCTCGGTGCAGAACGGGCCGAGCTGGTCGTTGCCGAAGGCCCGGCTGGTCAGCGTCATCCGGTCGAGCTGGGCGTGAGCGGCGGCGCGCAGCACCGGGTTGCCGTGGCCGAAGTTCAGGGCGGAGTAGCCGGCGAGGAAGTCGAGGTAGCGGCGGCCCTCGACGTCCGTCACCCAGGCGCCCTCGCCGGAGGACAGCACCACCGGCAGCGGGGCGTAGTTGTGGGCGGAGTGCTCGGCGAGCATCCGCTCGTGGTGCGCGGTCGCCGAGAGGGACACGGTGGGCTGGTCCAGAAGGGTCATGCGCGCACCTCCAACGTGCAGCACTTGGGTCCGCCGCCGCCCTTGAGCAGCTCGGACAGGTCGACGCCCACGGGCTCGTACCCGCGGTCGCGCAGGGCGGCGGCCAGCCCGGCCGCCGCGGCGGGGAGGACGACGTGCCGGCCGTCCGACACGGCGTTGAGCCCGAGGACCGCCGCGTCGACCGGCGAGGCGAGCACCGCGTCGGGGTAGCGGCCGGCCAGCACTCCGCGGGAGCGTGGCGAGAAGGCCTCGGGTAGGTAGGCGACGTCGTGCCCGGACAGCACGGCGAGCGCGGTGTCGAGGTGGTAGTAGCGGGGGTCCACCAGCTCCAGGCCGATCACCGGGCGGCGCAGCACCCGGGCCGCCTCGGCGTGCGCCCGCGGCTCCGTGCGGAACCCGGTGCCGGCCAGGACGACGTCGCCGGCGACGAGGAAGTCCCCCTCGCCCTCGTTGACGAACGCCGGCTCGACGTACTCGCCGACCTCGACCAGCGCCTTGCGGTAGAGCTCGGCCTCGGCGGCGCGCTGCGGGTACCGGAAACGGGCGCCGTAGACCCGGCCGCCGACGACGGTGGCGGCGTTGGCCGCGTAGACCATGTCCGGGAGCCCGGGTTCGGGCTCCACGACGGTCACCTCGTGGCCCAGCTCGAGGTAGGTGCGGCGCAGGGCGTCCCACTGCGCGAGGGCCAGGTCGCGGTCGACCGGCGTCCCGGGCCGCATCCAGGGGTTGATCGCGTACTCGACGGCGAAGTGCGTGGGCGGGCACATGACGTAGTGCCGCCGGGTGGGCGTGCGGTCCGCGATGATGTCGGGACGGGTGAGAACGCTGGTCATGGAGCCTCCCTCGACGCGCCGGGAGTCACGTCCTCGGGACTCCCTGCAACGGTAAAGAGGCGTGCGTCACGCCCACAATCGGCGTTCGTTGCCCATCCGCGCGCGATCGTTGCGCGATCGACCGCGACAACGACGTTTCAGTGCATGGTCGGCGGTGGCCTGCGGATCAGCGGCGAGAGCACCAGCACGGACTTGGTCCGCTCGACGAACCCCTCGGCCCCGATCTGCTCCAGCACCTGCTCGAAGTGCCGCATGTCCGCGGCGAGGATGCGCACCAGCGCGTCGGCGTCGCCGGACACCGTGCTGGCGTCGACGACCTCGGCCAGCCCGGCACAGGCGCGGCGGATCGCCGCCGGCGGGGTCGACGGCCGGCAGTAGAGCTCGACGTAGCCCTCGACCGTCCAGCCCAGGGCGGCCGGGTCGAGGCGCACGGTGAACGCGGTGATCACCCCGTCGGCCCGCAGCCGGTCCACGCGCCGTTTCACCGCGGACGCCGACAGCCCGACCTCCGCGCCCAGCTCCGCGAAGCTCCGGCGCGAGTCCGCGACGAGCAGCGTCACGATCTTCTCGTCGAGCGGGTCCCAGCGCACGCACCCATCTTCGGCCACGATGTCGTTCATGCACCCCACGGACTCCCCGGCCGGGTCCGGCACCGGCCGGACCGCGGACCGGGTCTACCGGGTCGACTCGGAGGTCGGCACGCTGCGGCAGGTCCTGCTGCACCGGCCCGGCCTCGAGCTCAAGCGGCTGACCCCGGGCAACAAGGACCAGCTGCTGTTCGACGACGTCCTGTGGGTCCAGCGCGCCCAGGAGGAGCACGACGGCTTCGCCGCGCTGCTGCGCGGGCGCGGGGTCGAGGTCCACCTGTTCGACCGGCTGCTGCGCGAGACGTTCGAGCTGCCCGAGGCCAAGGCCCACGCGCTCGACCGGATCTTCGACGACCGGCTGTACGGCCCGCTCGCCGTCGACGCCCTGCGCAACCTGTTCGACGCCATGGACGTGGACACACTGACCGAGCACATGATCGGCGGCATCACCAAGCGCGAGGTGCTGGAGCGGATCGAGGAGCCGCGGTCGATCGCCTTCCACATCCTCGGCCCGGACGACTTCGTGCTGGAGCCGCTGCCGAACCACCTCTACACCCGGGACACCACGGCCTGGATTCACGGCGGCGTCGCGATCAACAGCATGCGCAAGCAGGCCCGGATCCGCGAGACCGTGCACTACGAGGCCGTCTACCGCTGGCACCCGTTGTTCGCCGGGGCGGGCTTCGACGTCTGGTCGTCGGGCTCGGTCAACGGGCCCGCGACCGTCGAGGGCGGCGACATCCTCGTCCTGGGCGACGGCGCGGTGCTGGTCGGGATGAGCGAGCGGACCCGGCCGGCGGGCGTCGAGCGGCTGGCCCGGTCGTTGTTCGCGGGCGGCGAGGTGGACCGAATCGTGGCGCTGCGGATGCCGCACGGCCGGGCGCTGATGCACCTCGACACCGTCCTGACGATGATCGACCGCGGGACGTTCGTGAAGTACGCAGGGCTCGGGATGCTGCCCTCGTACACGGTCCGGCCGGGCGACTCCGACAAGGAGATGGTCATGACCGACCACCCGCCGGAGGACATGCACGCCGCCGTCGCCGCCGCGCTCGGGCTGGACTCGATCCGCGTGCTCACCGCCGAGCAGGACGTGCACTCCGCCGAGCGCGAGCAGTAGGACGACGGCTGCAACCTGCTCGCCGTGTCCCCCGGCGTGGTGGTGACCTACGAGCGGAACGTCACCACCAACACCTACCTGCGGAACCTGGGCGTCGAGGTCCTCGAGGTCCCCGGCGGCGAGCTCGGCCGCGGGCGCGGCGGGCCCCGGTGCATGAGCTGCCCGGTCCTGCGCGACCCCGCGTGATCAGCAGCCCGGGGATCGAATACGCAGCGTGTAACTACGTCGAAAGGGTGACGCACGCGCGGGTGGACGGCCGCTCCGCAGGCAACGCCGGCCTCGTTGACCCGGCGTGGCCGCCCTCGACGGACAGCGCACCGCGGTGCGCCTCCCCGGATTCCGGACCGTGCTCCGCGCCCTCCTCGTCCTCACGGCCGCCGCGGCCCTGACCGGCGCCGGGGTGGCGGCGGCCTCGCCGCCGGAGCCGAAGGCGGCCGCGCCGCTCGCCG
>NZ_JBEZDN010000046.1:0-54189 GCF_040648315.1 Pseudonocardia sp. NPDC049154 | reverse complement strand
CGCGGGCCCGCAGGTCCCGACTCGCGGAACGGACGCAACCCCCCGCGAGTCGGGAGATCTGGCACCGCGAGTCGGGAGTTCCGGGAACGAGTCGCCGGCCGTCCTGGTCGCCGCGGACCTCACCCCCGCCGAGGCGGCCGTGCTGGACCCGGAGGCCGTGGTCGGGGTCGTCCTGGCCGGCGGGAGCGCCACCGGGCACGCCGCGATCCTGCTGCGCGCCCGCGGCATCCCGGCCGTCATGGGCGCCGGACCCGCCGTGCTGGACCTGGCCCCCGGCACCCCGCTTGCGCTCGACGGCACGGCCGGCCGCCTCGTCGTCGACCCGTCCGCGGAGGTCAGGGCCGTGTTCGGCGCCCGGCTCGCGCAGCGCGCGGAGCAGGAGGCCGCGGCCCGCGCCCGGGCGGACGAGCCCGCCCGCACCCGCGACGGCGTGCAGATCCTGGTGGGCGTGAACGTCGGTGCCGACGCCGCGAGCGCCGCCGGCACCGGCGCCGACCTCGCGGGCCTGGTCCGGACCGAGTTCCTCTTCCTCGACCGGGCCGCACCGCCGGACGTCGACGAGCAGGAGGCGGCCTACCGGGCCGTCGCCGAGGCGCTGGGCGGCCGCCGGATCGTCCTGCGCACGCTCGACGTCGGCGGCGACAAGCCCCTGCCCTACGTCCCGATGCCCGCCGAGGCCAACCCGTTCCTCGGCGTTCGCGGGCTGCGGCTGGCCCTGCGCCGACCGGACCTGCTCGCCGACCAGCTGCGCGCGATCGTCCGGACCGCCCACGCGACGCCGGTGGGCGTGATGTTCCCCATGGTCACCGTCCCCGCCGAGCTGCACGCCGCCCGCGCCGCCCTCGACGAGGCGATCGCCGCCGAGGGCCGCGGCCGGCCGCCGGGCCTCGAGGTCGGGATCATGGTGGAGGTCCCGGCCGTCGCGCTGACCGCGGCCGCGTTCGCCCCGGACGTCGACTTCCTGAGCATCGGCACCAACGACCTCACCCAGTACACGCTCGCCGCCGAGCGCGGGTCGGCCGAGGTCGCGGCCCTCGCGGACCCGCTCTCGCCCGCGGTCCTGCGGCTGGTCGACGCCACCTGCCGGGGTGCGGGGCCCACGATGGTCGCGGTCTGCGGGGAGCTCGCCGCCGACCCGGTCGCCGCCCCGCTGCTCGTCGGGCTCGGGGTCCGCGAGCTCTCCGTCGCGCCGCCCGCGGTCGCGCTCGTCAAGCAGGCCGTCCGGGAGGTCGACGCCGGGGGGGCGGCCGCGCTCGCCGCCCGGGCCCTCGACGCGCCTGACCCCGCCGCCGTCCGGGCCCTGCTCGCGACCGCCGACTGACCGGCTCGGTCCACCACGGCCGACCGAACGGAGCCGACCGGGGTGCGACTACCCTGGTCACGAGTCCCGTCCGCCGAGGTCGCCCCGAGAAGGTTGGTCCGAGAACTGCCGTGAGCATCGAGGTCGTCAACGAGTCCGGCGTCGCCGTCGACGAGTCGCTGATCGTGTCCGTCGCCCGGTACGCGCTCGACGCCATGCGGGTCAGCCCGGCCGTCGAGCTGGCGATCACCGCGGTCACCCTCGACACCATGTCCGAGCTGCACGAGCGGTGGATGGACGAGCCCGGCCCCACGGACGTCATGTCCTTCCCGATGGACGAGCTGGTCGACGACACCCGCCGCCCCGACGCCCCCGAGATCGGCCCGGCGCTGCTCGGCGACATCGTGCTCTGCCCGGCGTTCGCCAAGGACCAGGCGGTCAAGGCCGGGCACGCGCTCTCCGACGAGCTGCACCTGCTGACCGTGCACGGCGTGCTGCACCTGCTCGGCTACGACCACGCCGAGCCGGACGAGGAGCGCGAGATGTTCGCGCTGCAGAACAAGCTGCTCCACGACTGGCGCACCGGCCGGGCGCAGGCCGCGGCCCGCGAGGCCCAGCGGCGCAGCGACTCGCGGGTGCTGGGCACCGTCGGGCTCGACGACCCGGCCGGCCCCGCCGAACCGCGCTGACCGCCCGGACACCGACCGCAGGAGACCGATGAACGCCGCTGGCCTGCTCGCCGTCGCGATCGTCCTGATCCCGTTCGCCGGGCTGTGTGCGGCGGCCGACGCGGCGCTCACCTCGATCTCGCGGGCGCGCGTCACGGACCTGGTGCGGGCGAACCGGCCGGGGTCGCGCGCGTTGTCGAAGGTCGTCGACGACCGCGCCCGGTACGTCAACCTGCTGATCCTGCTGCGGCTGATGGGCGAGACCGTCGCGACGGTGCTGCTCACCATCGCGCTGGCGAGCTGGTTCGACCCGGCCTGGGTCGGTGTCCTGCTCGCCGCGGTGATCATGGTCGTGGTCAGCTACGTCCTGATCGGGGTCGGCCCGCGCACGCTCGGCCGCCAGCACCCCTACGCGCTGGGGCTGGCCGTCGCGGCGCCGGTGCGGATCATGGCGACCCTGCTCAGCCCGCTGACCAAGCTGCTGATCCTGGTCGGCAACGCGATCACCCCGGGCCGCGGCTTCCGCGAGGGCCCGTTCTCCTCCGAGGTCGAGCTGCGCGAGCTGGTGGACATGGCCAGCACCAGCGGCGTGGTCGAGGAGGGCGAGCGGAAGATGATCCACTCGGTCTTCGAGCTGGGCGACACGATCGTCCGGGACGTCATGCAGCCCCGACCCGACGTGGTGTGGGCCGAGCAGGACACCCCGGTGCAGAAGGTGGTCCGGCTGGCGCTGAAGAGCGGCTACTCCCGGATCCCGGTGCTCGGCGAGGGGATCGACGACGTCATCGGCGTCGCCTACCTCAAGGACCTGGTCGGCGCGGGCTGGGACCGGCCCGACGCGCCGCTGGTCGAGGTCGTGCGGCCGCCGGTGTTCGTGCCCGACTCCAAGCGGATCGACGAGCTGCTCAAGGACATGCAGCGCACCCGCAACCACATGGCGATCGTGGTCGACGAGTACGGCGGCACCGCGGGCGTCGTCACGATCGAGGACATCCTCGAGGAGATCGTCGGCGACATCTCCGACGAGTACGACACCGACGAGGTGCCCGAGGTCCAGCGGCTCGACGGCGGCACCCTGCGGCTGGCCGCCCGGCTGCCCGTCGAGGACCTCAGTGAGCTGTTCGCCGGCGAGTTCAGCGGCACCGAGCGCGAGGAGCTGCTGCGCGAGGCCCTGGAGCAGGCGGACGTCGACACCGTGGGCGGGCTGCTCGCGCAGCGGCTCGGCAAGGTGCCGCTGCCCGGCGCCGAGGCCGAGGTCGAGGGCCTGCTGCACCTGCGCGCCGAGGGCGGCAAGGACGCCCGCGGCCGCATCCGCATCACGTCGGTGCTGGTCACGCCGCTGGCCGTACCCGAGTCCGCCGAAGCCCCCGAACCCCAGGAGGACGCCGCCGCGGAGGCCGACGTCCGGGAGGAGACCGATGTCCGGCAGTAACCCGCCCGAGCTCGACGCCGAGGACGCCAAGATCGTCACGCTGGCACGGTCGTCGCGCGCCCGCACCGGCGCGGCCGAGGGCGCCGCGGTTCGCGACACGGACGGCCGCACCTACGCCGCCGCCTCCGTCGCGCTGCCGTCCCTGCGGCTCACGGCCCTGCAGGCGGCCGTGGCGGCCGCCGTGTCGAGCGGGGCGCCGGGGCTGGAGGCCGCGGCCGTCGTCACCGAGAGCGGCGAGGCGGACGAGGCCTCGGTCGCCGCGGTGCGCGACCTGACCGCCGCCGCGCCGGTGATCGTGGCCGACGCGTCCGGCGCCGTCGTGAGCGTGCTGACGCCCGCATGAGCACACCCCGGTACGACCTGGTCGTCGTCGGCGGCGGAATCGTCGGCCTGGCCACGGCGCACGCGGCGGTCCGCAGCGGGCTGAGCGTCGCCGTCGTCGAGCGGGAGCCGCGGCTGGCGACCCACCAGACCGGCAACAACTCCAACGTCATCCACTCCGGGCTCTACTACGCTCCGGGCGGGCTCAAGGCCCGGCTCGCGGTCGCCGGGTGCGCCGAGACCGTCGCCTTCTGCCGCGAGCACGACCTGCCGCACCAGGTGTGCGGGAAGCTCGTCGTGGCCACCGAGCCCGAGGAGCTGCCGCGGATGGCGGAGCTGGAGCGGCGCGGGGCGGCCAACGGCGTCGAGACACAACGGCTCGACGCAGCGGGCATCCGCGAGCGGGAGCCGCACGTCCGCGGGCTCGAGGCGCTGTGGGTGCCGTCGACCGGGATCTGCGACTACCGGGCGATCGCCGAGAAGCTGGGTGAGCTGGTGGCCAAGGAGGGCGGCGAGATCCACCGCGGCCGCGCGGTCACCGGGATGGTGCGGCGGGAGACGTCCTCCCGGCCCGACGTCGTGGTCCGGACCGAGCAGGGCGACCTGCTGGGGGAGCGGGTCGTGGTGTGCGGCGGGCTGCGCTGCGACGAGCTCGCCCGCGCCGCCGGCGCCGATCCGGGGGTGCGGATCATCCCGTTCCGCGGGGAGTACTCGGGCTTCACCGACGACGCCGCGGAGCTGGTCAAGGGCCTGATCTACCCGGTCCCGGACCCGGCGTTCCCGTTCCTCGGGGTGCACGCCACCCGCGGGATCGACGGGCACGTCCACGCAGGGCCCAACGCCGTCCTCGCGCTGGCCCGCGAGGGCTACTCGTGGGGCACGGTCAAGCCGAAGGAACTGTTGGGCTCGCTGGTGTACCCCGGGATGCTGCGGGTGGCGAAGCGGCACTGGCGCTACGGGCTGGGCGAGGTGCACCGGTCGCTGTCCAAGGCGGCGATGGTCACCCAGATCCAGCGGATGCTGCCCGAGGTCGAGGCGCGCCACCTCACGCCCGCGGGCGCCGGGGTGCGGGCGCAGGCCGTGAAGCCGGACGGCACGCTCGTCGACGACTTCCTGTTCGTCGAGCAGGGCGGCGCCGGCGGGGTGCGGGGGCCGGGCTCGATCCTGCACGTCCTGAACGCGCCCTCTCCGGCGGCCACCGCCGCCCTGCCCATCGGCCGCGAGATCCTCGAGCGGCTCACCGGCGACAACCCGGGTCCCCTGTGACCTGCACTGACGTGCCTGTGCGCGGTCAGTGGTGCCAGAGCACCACTGACCGCGCACGGGCCGAGCGAAGCGAGGCATCATGACCGCATTCGGGTCCTGGCCGGAGGACTTCCGCTCCGGCTTCGCGTGCTTCGTGGGCCGGCCCAACGCGGGCAAGTCCACGCTGACCAACGCGCTGATCGGGCAGAAGATCGCGATCACCTCGTCGCGCCCGCAGACCACGCGGCACGCGATCCGCGGCATCGTGCACCGGCCCGACGCACAGCTCGTCGTCGTCGACACCCCCGGCCTGCACAAGCCGCGGACGCTGCTCGGCTCCCGGTTGAACGACGTCGTGCGCGAGACCTGGGCCGAGGTCGACGTCGTCGGGTTCTGCGTGCCGGCGGACCAGCCCGTCGGCCGGGGCGACGAGTTCATCGCCAACGAGCTGAAATCCGTCGCGGGCCGCACACCGGTCGTCGGCGTCGTGACGAAGACGGACAAGGCGCAGCCCGAGCAGATCGCCGAGCGGCTCACCCAGCTGACCGAGCTGATGGAGTTCGCCGACGTGGTGCCGTGCTCGGCGAAGAGCGGGTACCAGGTGCAGCTGCTGGCGGACCTGCTGGTCGGCAAGCTGCCGGAGGGCCCGCCGCTCTACCCGGACGGCGAGCTGACGGACGAGCCGGAGGAGACCCTCGTCGCCGAGCTGGTCCGCGAGGCCGCCCTGGAGGGGGTCCGGGACGAGCTGCCGCACTCGATCGCCGTCGTCGTCGAGGAGATGATCGAGCGCGAGGACCGGCCCGCCGACGACCCGATGCTCGACGTGCACGCCACGATCTTCGTGGAGCGGCAGAGCCAGAAGGGCATCGTGATCGGCCACAAGGGCGAGCGGCTGCGGAAGGTCGGCACGGCCGCCCGGAAGCAGATCGAGGCGCTGCTCGGCACCAAGATCTACCTCGACCTGCACGTCACCGTCGCGAAGGACTGGCAGCGCGACCCGCGTCAGCTGCGCAAGCTCGGCTTCTGATCCGGTTCGAGCCAGGACATCCGGCCGAACCCGGCCACGTGGCGGATCGTGCGGACCTCGAGCCGGTAGAGCTGGAAGTCGGCGAAGTCGACGTACCCGGCGTCGGGGAAGGCGCGGCGGTAGGCGGCCAGGCCGCGGGTGCGCTCGTCGCCGTGCAGGACCCACACCCGGCCCACGAGGGTGACCCGCGGCGCGGCCAGCGGGTCCGGACCCGGCTCCGCCACCAGCAGCGACGCCCGCGGGTCGGCCGCCAGGTTCCGGCTGTGCTCGGCGAGGTCGGACAGGCACAGCAGCGGCGAGCCCTCGTCGTCGAGCGCGTAGGCGACCACGGACCCGAACGGGAAGCCCGCGGCACCCGCGCCGGCCGACGTGCTCGTCGGGCCAGGGGCGGACCCGATCGTCGCCAGCGTCCCCGACCGTTGCCCGGACAGCAGCGCCCGGACCTCCTCCAGCTCGCCCACCCGTCACCTCCCTACGAACTGAGGTCACCCTTACTTCTGCGCGGGCGGCTGTCAAGGTCGTCCCGCCGGGGTGAGGTTCCGGGCGTACCGGGTAGGTCAGCCTGACGCGGACGCGACCAGGGAGGCGCCGATGTGCCGGTGGCTGGGTTACTTCGGCAACCCCATCGAGCCGAAGGAACTGATCTACGACACCCGCCACTCGCTCATCGAGCAGAGCAGGCGGGCGGCCCCGGACAGCGCCATCGCGAACGGTGACGGCTTCGGGCTGGGCTGGTACGGGAAGGGACCGGACGCCGCGCTGTACCGCAGTGAGTCGCCGGCCTGGGGCGACCGGAACCTGCGCGAGATCGCGGGCGTCGTGCAGTCCGGGTTGTTCCTCGCGCACGTCCGCGCGGCCACCGGCACGCCCGTGCAGCAGACGAACTGCCATCCCTTCCGGTACCGCAACTGGATCTTCGTCCACAACGGCTTCGTCGACCGGTGGGCCGAGCTGCGCCGGGACCTGCTCTTCGCCGTCCGGCCCGATCTCTTCGGCAACGTCCAGGGCAGCACGGACTCGGAGGTCCTCTTCCACCTCGCGCTCACGTTCGGGCTGGAGGACGAGCCGCTGCCCGCGCTCGAGCGCATGGCCGGCTACGTCGAGGCCGCCGGCCGCGCCGCCGGCTCCGAACACCCGCTGCAGATGACGGTCGGGGTCGCCGACGGCGAGCGGCTCTACGCCGTCCGGTACGCCAGCGGCCCGGTCGTCAACACGCTGTACGTGAGCAGCGAGGTCGACGCGCTGCGCCGGCTCTACCCCGCGGACGAGCGCTGGCAGCACTTCTCCGAGGATTCCCGGGCGGTCGTCTCCGAGCCGCTGACCGACCTGCCCGGCCTCTGGCACGAGGTGCCGCCGTCGACGGCGCTCGTGCTGCAGAAGGGGCCGGACGTCGAGCAGCCCTTCCGGCCGCAGCCGCCGGCTCAGTAGCTGTCGGTGGTCTCGATGACCCGGTAGCTGGCGGCGGTCGGTGTCGCGGTGGCGCCGGCGGCGCGCATGACGTCCGGGATCTCCCGTTGCCCGCCGAAGAACGCCTCGAAGTCCTCGCGGCTGGTCCACTCGTCGAACACCACGACGCTGCCGTCCTCCGCCTCGGCGAACACGTGGTGCCGGCACCCCTTGGACCGGGCGTCCTCGACGATCCGCTGCATCGTGGCGTCGTGGCTGCGGTTGGTCTCCCGGAGCCCGTCGGCGGTCACGCCGTGCAGGCTGGTGATGACGATGACGGTCATGGGGTCCCCTTCGTCCGGCCGCGGCGGGCCGCGCCGCTCGCCCGGACCGCCCACCGGGGACGTCCACGATCCTCGTGCGGCGGAGGCTGGTCAACCGGCCGGTCGCGGCGTGGCTTCGCGGCGGAGGTCGTAGGCTTCCCCGGTGAGCACCCTGTACCGCGACACCGGTGTGGTGCTGCGCGTGCAGAAGCTGGGCGAGGCGGACCGGATCGTCACCCTGCTGACCCGGCGCTACGGCAAGATCCGGGCGGTCGCGAAGGGCGTGCGCCGCACCCGTTCGCGGTGGGGCGCGCGGCTCGAGCCGTTCAACCACGTCGACGTGCAGTGCTACACCGGCCGCAGCCTCGATGTCATCACCCAGTGCCAGACGCTCGACGCCTTCGGCACCGGCGTCGTCTCCGACTACTCCCGCTACACCGCGGGCTGCGCGATGCTCGAGACGGCCGACCGGCTCGTGTCCGAGGAGGGCAGCGGGCACAGCGGCGAGACCCTGCGCGTCTATCTGCTGCTCGTGGGGGCGATCCGGGCGCTCGCCGGGCGCGAGCGCGACGCCTCGCTGATCCTCGACGCCTTCCTGCTCCGCGCCATGAGCCACGCCGGCTGGGCGCCGGCGATCACCGAGTGCGCCAAGTGCGCCTCGCCGGGACCGCACCGGGCGTTCAGCGTCGCGGGCGGCGGCGCGGTGTGCGAGGTGTGCCGCCCGCCCGGCTCGGTTCTCCCCGGTGCCGCCGTGTTCGGCCTGCTCGACGCCCTGCTGCACGGCGACTGGGAGATCGCCGACGCCGCCGAGGCCCCCACCCGCCGCGACACCTCCGGCCTGGTCGCCGCGCACCTGCAGTGGCACCTCGAGCGCCAGCTCCGCTCCCTGCCCTTCGTCGAGCGCCGCGGCGACCCCACCGCCGCCGCCGCGCCGGGGGCCACCCCGATCGCCTGAACCCGTCCGAGTCCACCCATGCCGACGCGCCCGCGCCGCCCCCGCGCCCGCCTCCGTCCCGCCCACCTGCTCCGCACGGTCGACCTGGCCGGGACGGGGCTGTTCGCGCTGCAGGGCGGGCTGGTCGCGGCCGCGGCGGGGCTCGACGTCTTCGGTGTCCTCGTCATCGCCTTCGTGACGGCACTGGGTGGCGGCATCATCCGGGACCTGCTGCTCGGCGACGCGCCGCCCGCGGCGTTCTGCGAGGTCGCCTACCCGGTCACGGCGTTCGCCGGCGGGGCGGTGGTGGTGCTGCTGTACACCAGTGTGCGGGACGTCCCGCGCGACGTCCTCATCCCGCTCGACGCGGCCGCGCTCGCGTTGTTCGCCGTGGTCGGCGCCGCGAAGGCCATTGACCACCGGATGTCGCCGCTGCTGGCGGCGCTGCTCGGGACGGTGTCCGGGGTCGGCGGCGGCGTGATCAGGGACGTCCTGCTGGGTGGGGTGCCGTTGGTCCTGCGCTCGGACGTCTACGCGGTGGCCGCGCTGGCCGGTGCCGGCGTCACGGCGGTGGGGCTGCGCTACGGGGGGCCGCGAGTGCTGGTGCTGGCTCTCGGCGCCGTCGTCACGATCGTGCTGCGGCTGGTCGCGGTGTGGCAGGGGTGGAACCTGCCGCGCGTGGCCGGCTGACAACCCTGCCCACACGCATCATGGTTCCGTGACGCGTTCTGGGAGCCGGATTCTGCGCATCATGGTTCCATGACGCGTTCGGGTGGGGGCGCCGCCGGGACTGGGGTGCGCGGCGCCCCGATCGGGCCCGCGCGCCGGACGGCCTCGGCGGCGTCGATCGCCGCCCGCTCCGCCTCCCGGTGCGCGGCCTCGGTCACGGCGTGGCGCTGCTCCGGGTCCGCGTCGAAGCGGCCCGCGATCGCCTCCTGGACCGCGATCTTGGCCCGGACGACCGGCACCCGGTACTTCTTCTCGCGGCGCACCGCGCGCTCCATCTTCTTCGGCCGCGACAGGTACCGCCAGCGCGCCCAGGGCGATCCCGGCCGAGCCAGCCGGATCGCGGTGAACAGCAGCAGCGGGGTGAGGAACAGCCCGAGCAGGCCGGTCCACAGCTTGCCCTTGGCCAGCGTGATCACCACCAGGAGCAGCTGCAGCGCGAAGAAGACGAACGTCAGCACGACCTCGACGGCGTCGCCGGAGTTCAGGGCCGTGAAGTCGTCGTTGAACCCCAGCGGGTGCAGCCCGCACAGGAACAGCCCGGTGATCGTGACGGCGACGAACACGGCGTCGATCGAGCTGCGGCCCTGCGTGCTCCAGTAGACGTCGGACAGGTGCAGGATCAGCGCGAACTCGTCGAGCACCAGCGCCGAGCCGATCCCGAACAGGCTCGCCAGGATCACGTTCGGGACGGGCGTGCTCACCTCGGCCAGCGCGATCAGGCCGAAGCCCGCGACCAGCATCATGACCATCCCGAACATCACGTGGTGGATGTGCAGCCCGCCCGGCGTGACGTTGCCGGGCCACCACGACACCTGGGCGCGGATCATCCGCACGCTGAACCGGATGAACAGGAACGCGACGAGGAACGCGCAGAGGAAGCAGAACAAGGGCAGGCGCCCGGTCGTGACGATCGTCTCCGTGAACCAGGCCCCCATGTGCAGTGCCTACTCCAGACCGGGGCCCGGCGTCCAGGGACGGCGGACGTAGGCTCCGTGGCCGTGCCGACTCCTGGGCCCTTCCAGCCCCCGCCGCCGCACCCGTCGGGAGCCCGGCCGCCGGCGATCCCGCCGGAGCTGGTCCCGAACCACGTCGCCCTCGTCATGGACGGCAACGGCCGCTGGGCCAACGCCCGCGGCCTGCCCCGGATCGAGGGGCACCGCCGGGGTGAGGCCTCGCTCATGGACGTCGCGCGGGGCTGCATCGACATCGGCGTGAAGTGGTTGTCCGCCTACGCCTTCTCGACCGAGAACTGGAAGCGCAGCCCGGACGAGGTGCGGTTCCTCATGGGCTTCAACCGGGACGTCATCCGCCGCCGGGTGGACGAGATGCACGGCATGGGCGTGCGGGTCCGGTGGGCCGGGCGGCGGCCGCGGCTGTGGCGGTCGGTGATCAAGGAGCTCGAGGTCGCGGAGGAGAAGACGAGGCACAACGACGTGCTGACGTTGACCATGTGCGTGAACTACGGCGGCCGGGCGGAGATCGCCGACGCGGTGAAGCAGATCGCGCAGCAGGTGGCCGAGGGCCGGATCCGGCCGGACAAGATCGACGAGCGGACGATCGCGAGGTACCTCGACGAGCCGGACATGCCCGACGTCGACCTGTTCGTGCGGTCGAGCGGCGAGCAGCGGACGTCGAACTTCCTGTTGTGGCAGAGCGCCTACGCCGAGATGGTCTTCCTCGACACGCTCTTCCCCGACTTCGACCGCCGGCACATCTGGGAGGCGATCGAGATCTACGCGAGGCGGGACCGCCGGTTCGGCGGGGCGATCGATCACGCAGACAAGGCGGGGCCCTCGTGAGCCTGGAGATCGCCCGCAGGGCGCTGGAGCGCTACCACGACGTCGAGGTCGGCGAGGACGGCGCGCTCACCTTCGCCCACGGCGGCGTGCTGTGCGTGGTGCAGGGCACCGAGCTGGAGGAGGGGCTGCCCGTCCTCAACCTGACCTGCGTCGTCGCCTGGGACCTGCCGGTGTCCGCGGACCCGGCCACGGACGTCCCCACCCGTGTCGCCCTCGGCGTGGGCGAGGGGCTGTTCGGCACGCCGCGGGTCGTGCGCGGCGAGAACGGCTGGGACGTCACGCTCCGCTACGCCTTCCCCGCCGCCGGCCTCGGCGAGGGTCCGATGGGGACCCTGCTGATGCTGGTCGTGGGCAACGCCTCGGCCATGCGCACCGAGCTCGTCGGCTCCTGACCCTCGTGAGTGGCGATAGTCGCTATAGCGACCATCGCCACTCACGGGGTCAGCCGACGGGGGACTCGGACAGGTGCACGAGCGGCAGTTCGGCGAGCTGGGCCGCGCTCATCTGCCGGGCGTTCTCGAGGACGCGCGCCTGGGCCTCCTGCATCCGGCCGTCGACCAGCCCGGACAGGCCGTAGGAGATCCGGCCGAGCAGCCGGACCGTGGTGTCGTCGACCGGGGGCCGCGGCGCGGAGACCACGGCGACACCGGTCGGGTGCCCGTCGTTGGCCTGCGCGATGCCGATCGTGAAGGCCTCGCGCGGGTTGACGTGCCGCGAGGCGTAGTGGTCCCGCAGGGTCGGGAAGGTCCTGTGGAACTTCACCATCTCGTCGTCGAGCTCGAGGGCCTCGACGTCCGCGTCGGTGAGGATCTTGGTGCGCCCGGAGAAGCAGCGCACGTACCCGACGAGGGCGCCGGTCCACAGCGCCTCGACCAGCACCGGATCGGGCCGGGGCACGGCGAGCGCCGCGACCAGGTGCTCACAGCAGCGCAGCACGTACTGCAGGTCCTCGAACACCGCGGAGAGCTGGGCCAGCTCCCCGGACTCCGGCGTGTCCAGCTTCCGCACCGTGCTCGGTGCGTCCGGTGTCCCGCCTTCGGGTACGCCGTCGGTCATGGCACGCCTCCCGCTTCGTCGCGTGTCGCGCACGGTAATGCCGTGCGGACGGAGGATGGATCTCGATATGAGACGCCGGCCACTCCGCCCGGGCCGCGGATGTGGTCGACAGCACGGCCCCGGCACAGCAGAGTGGGCAGACAATGCACGTGCATCACGGCGGCACCGACGCCGCCGCGGAGAGGAGAGCGTTGATGGACATCACGGGAGCCTCGGCCATCGTCACCGGCGGCGCGTCCGGTCTCGGGGAGGCGACCGCGCGGCTGCTGGCCCAGCGCGGGGCCAAGGTCGTCGTGCTCGACCTGCAGGAGGACAGGGGCGAGAAGGTCGCCGCCGAGATCGGGGGCGTGTTCGCCAAGGCGGACGTCGCCGACGAGGCGCAGGTCAAGGCGGCCGTCGAGGCGGCGTCCGAGCTCGGCCCGCTGAGGATCCTGGTCAACAGCGCCGGCCTCGGCCGCGCCGCCCGGATCATCGGCCGCGATCTCGAGCCGGTCCCGCTCGAGACCTTCGAGTTCGTGGTGCGGGTGAACCTGACCGGCACCTACAACTGCGCCCGGCTCGCGGCGTCGGCGATGGCCAAGACCGACCCGCTCGAGGACGGCACCTCGCGCGGCGCGATCCTCAACACGGCCTCCGCGGCGGCGTTCGACGGCCAGATCGGCCAGACCCCGTACTCGGCGTCGAAGGGCGGCGTGGTCGGCTTGACCCTGCCGATGGCCCGCGACCTGGCCCGGCACGGCATCCGCGTCAACACCATCGCCCCCGGCCTGATCGACACCCCGATCTACGGCGAGGGTGAGAAGGCCGAGGCCTTCAAGGCCGCGCTCGGCCAGAGCGTGGTCTACCCGAACCGGCTGGGGAAGGCCGAGGAGTACGCCTCCATGGCGGTCGAGGTGCTCACCAACGACTACATGAACGGCGAGACGATCCGGCTCGACGGCGCGATCCGGATGCCCCCGAAGTCCTGACCCCCGTCGCACGAACGGCGCTCTCGCTCAACTTTGGCGAGCGAGAGCGCCGTTCGCGCAGGTCAGGCGCAGGACCGGCACACCCCGAAGATCTCCACGGTGTGCGAGATCTCGGTGAAGCCGTGCTCCCGGGCGACGCGCTGCGTCCACTCCTCGACGGCGGGGGCGTCGATCTCCTCCGCCGCCCCGCAGCGCCGGCACACCAGGTGGTGGTGGTGCTCGTCGGAGGCGCAGCGGCGGTAGACGGCCTCGCCGCCGGCGTTGCGCAGGACGTCGACCTCGCCGCCGTCGGCCATCGTCTGCAGGGTCCGGTACACGGTCGTCAGGCCGATGCCCTCGCCGGAGCGGCGGAGCTCCTCGTGGATCTCCTGGGCCGAGCGGAAGTCCGGGAGCCGGTCGAGCAGGGCGGAGACGGCGGCGCGCTGCTTCGTCGCGCGCAGTACCCGGGTGCCCCCAGCGGTCATGCGTCCTCCTGAACGTGCGCCACCGCGTCGACGACGATGTGCGCGAGATGGTCGTCGACCAGTGAGTACAGCACCTCGCGGCCCTTGCGCTCGCCCTCGACCACCCCGGCGGACTTGAGCACCCGCAGGTGCTGGCTGATCAGGGGCTGGGTGACGCCGAGGGCGTCGACCAGGTCGTGCACGCAGCGCGGGGAGTCGAGCAGCTGCAGCACGATCGCGATCCGGACCGGCGCGGCGAGGGCGCGGAGCAGGTCGCCCGCGGCGGCGAGGGTGCGCGGCGGGTGGACGGGGGCGGGCTCGGCGGCGGGGCAGAGCGTGCCCTCGTGCTCGTGCGTGATCGACATGACCGTCCAGTCCCCGGGGGCGGCGGCCGCACCCTCGGTCGCGTCGTGAGCCTCGCCGGGCCGCATCGGCCATGATAGGCGTTTTCAACAAGGCGGGAAGGCGGTCGGTAGGGTCCGCCGCGTGCTGCTCGTGTGCCGCTTCACACCCGCCGATCCCGCCGCGTTCGCCGAGCGGCTCGCGCACGCCCTGGAGCTGCTCACCGCGCAACCCGGCTGCCTGGGCGGGGAGGCCGGCCGGGCCGTCGACGACCCGGAGCACTGGGTGCTCACCGTGCGTTTCACCGGGGTCGACGCCTACCGCCGGGCCCTGTCGCCCTTCCCGGTCCGCGAACACGTCGTGCCCTTGCTGTCCGAGGCGTCGGCCGACTCGCCCGCCACGTACGAGACGCTGCTCGGGGCCGCCGGCGGCGCCGTCGAGCGGCGGGCGTCGCTGCGGGCGGGGGACTAGCCGAACCCGTTCGCGCCGGTCGATACCCTGGAGATTCCGCCCCCGCATCCGGCGGGGTCGCCCCAGACCGTTCCCGGGAGATCCTCCGTGGCCAGCAAGCCCAGTTCCGCCAAGATCGAGACCATCGTCGCGCTCGCCAAGCGCCGCGGATTCGTCTTCGCGTCGGGTGAGATCTACGGCGGTACCCGGTCGGCCTGGGACTACGGGCCCCTCGGCGTGGAGCTCAAGGAGAACATCAAGCGGCAGTGGTGGAAGTCGATGGTCACCGGCCGCGAGGACGTCGTGGGCCTCGACTCGTCGGTGATCCTGCCGCGCCAGGTGTGGGTCGCCTCCGGGCACGTCGGCGTGTTCACCGACCCGCTCGTCGAGTGCCAGCACTGCCACAAGCGCTTCCGCGCCGACCAGCTGGCCGAGGAGTACACCGAGCGCACCGGCAAGGAGGCGTCGGAGGAGGACCTGTCCGACGTCCCGTGCCCCAACTGCGGCACGCGCGGCCAGTACACCGAGCCGCGCGACTTCAACATGATGCTCAAGACCTACCTCGGCCCGGTGGAGTCCGAGGAGGGCCTGCACTACCTGCGCCCGGAGACCGCGCAGGGCATCTTCGTGAACTTCCTCAACGTGCAGACGACCTCGCGCAAGAAGCCGCCGTTCGGCATCGGCCAGGTCGGCAAGAGCTTCCGCAACGAGATCACGCCGGGCAACTTCATCTTCCGCACGCGCGAGTTCGAGCAGATGGAGATGGAGTACTTCGTCGAGCCGGGCACGGACGAGGAGCTCCACCAGTACTGGATCGACGAGCGCACGAACTGGTACGTCGACCTCGGCATCGCGCGGGAGAACCTGCGGCACTATGAGCACCCCAAGGAGAAGCTCTCCCACTACTCGAAGCGCACCGTCGACATCGAGTACCGCTTCGAGTTCGTCGGGCAGGAGTGGGGCGAGCTCGAGGGCATCGCGAACCGCACGGACTTCGACCTCACCACGCACTCGAACCACTCGGGCGTCGACCTCTCCTTCTACGACCAGAACACGAAGGAGCGGTACCGGCCGTACGTCATCGAGCCGGCCGCCGGCGTCGGGCGCTCGATGATGGCCTTCCTCATCGACGCGTACCACGAGGAGGAGGCGCCCAACGCCAAGGGCGGCACAGACAAGCGCGTGGTGCTGCGCCTGGACCGCCGGATCGCTCCGGTCAAGGCCGCCGTGCTGCCGTTGTCCCGCAACGCCGACCTCTCGCCCAAGGCACGGGACCTGGCCGCGCGGCTGCGGAAGAACTGGAACGTCGAGTTCGACGACGCCGGCGCCATCGGCCGCCGCTACCGCCGCCAGGACGAGATCGGCACCCCGTTCTGCATCACGGTCGACTTCGACACCCTGCAGGACGAGGCCGTCACCATCCGGGAGCGGGACACCATGGCGCAGGAGCGCATCCCGCTCGACCAGGTCGAGGCCTACCTCGCCCAGCGCCTCCTGGGCTGCTGATCCCGGGCCTCTTGGGTCGGTTCCGCGCGCAGGAGCCCTCGACGTGATCGTCGGGCGGGACCGTTCTCGGCCGTATGTGGCCGTGTCCGGTCCCGTCCGACGATCACGACCTGCGGGCGTGCCGCGTCGACTCACTGATCGTCGTCCGGGACTGTCGACGGCCTGGTGCGGCGCAGAACGGTCCGAGTCGGTGATCTCCGGCGTCACGCCGCCGTCGACACTGCCCTGCTGATCTGGCCGACCACGAGCGCCGGTGTCCCGGTGAGGTCGTGCCAGGTGAAGCGCAACAGGGTCCAGCCGGCGCCGACCAGCGCGTTGCCCTTGCGGCGGTCGTGGGCGAACCGCACCTGGTCGACGTGCCAGGCCCACCCGTCGAACTCGACGGCGACCCGCGCGCCGACGAACGCGAGATCGATCGTCCACGGCCCGAACGGATGGCCGAGCACCCAGCCGCGGATGCCGGCCCCGCGCAGCAGCGCGACCATCAGACGTTCCGCGTCCGATCCCGCCGTGTCGGCGGCGGCGGCCAGCAGTCGGCCGGCCCACCGGGAGCCGCGGCTGCCGAGCATGCGCGAGGAGGCACGGTGCACCTCGGCGAAGCGGACGTGCCGTTGGAGGGCGCGGTCGAGGAACGCGGAGCCGGCGTCGAGCGCGACCGCGATCTCGAGGACCGTGAGCGGCGGCGCCGTGACGCCGATGCCGCGGACCCGGGCGCGGTCCGCGGTATCGAGCGTGCGCCGTCGGACGGTGACGCCGGGCCGCGCACCGCGATGCTCGCCGCGGGGGATCGTGACCTGGACGGTCCGAGGTGCAGCGTCGAGCATGCCGTGCCAGTACGCCGCCGCCGGTCCTGGGACCAGGGCGTCGTCACCCAGCCAGAGCCAGGCCGCCCGGATCCGCGCCTCGTCGCCATAGCGGTGGCTCGCCGCGCGGTACACCCGGGGCAGGACGCGCACCCACTGGCCCTCGGCGACCCGGCGCGACACGGTCCGTGGTGGTACCCCGCATGCCACCGCCTGTGCGTGGGACAGCACTCCGGCCTGGTTGCGCAGCAGGGCGTCGAGATCCATCGCTCGACGATGCCGCGCGACGAGGTGTCGGCAGACCGGATCGGACCAGGTGTGTGCAGGTGTGCACGCGTCCGCGCTCGGTGGACGTGATCACCGAAGGGGACCGCTGCAGGCCGGAGTCGGCAGCGAGCGGTCCCGCACGACGATCATGACGGAGGATGGAGCCGCGGGCTGGGGAGATGATCAGCGAACCGGACCGTTCACGGCCGCTGATGGCCGGGAGCGGTCACAGTGGGCGATCACGGCGGGGCCTGCTGAGCCGGCGAGTGTGATCACCGGACCGGCCCGATGACGGCCGTTTCCGGCCGTGGTCGGTCCGGTATGGCGATCACGGCGGAGGGGAGTCGTCCCTCGGGGCGTGATCACCGAGGCGGACCGTGGACGGCCACCAGCGGCCAACAACGGTCCCAGCTGGCGATCACGGTCCGGCGCGACCCGAGCGCGGCCGCAGGATCAGGCGGGGAGGAGGCGGTCGACGACGTCCTGCATGGTGACGATGCCGAGGAGCGTCCCGTTCTCGGTGACCAGCGCCAGCTGCCCCCGCTTCTCCCGCATGGTCGACAGCGCCTGGTGGACCGGGGTGTCGGCGGGGAAGGTGAGGACGTCGCGGACGAGGTCGCGGGCCCGCACCGTCTCCGGCCTGCCCAGGGTGTCCCGGACGTGCACGAAGCCGGTCACGCGGTCGCCGTCCCGGACCACGAGCCGCAGGTGCCCGCTCTCCCGGGACACCTGGCGGATTCGGGCCACGGTGTCCGAGCAGCTCACACCCGCAGGGTCGGGGTGGACCAGCGAGCGCACCGGCGCCCGGTCGAGCTCGAGGGTGGTGACGAGCTGGTCCCGCCGCTCCTCGTCGAGCGCTCCGGCCCGGGCGGAGTGGTCGACGAGCTGGCGGAGGTCGTCGGCGTTCCGGCCGGAGGCCATCTCGTCGACGGGCGCGACGCCGACCCGGTGCAGGCACCAGTTCGCCATCCCGTTGAGCGCCACCAGGAGCGGCCGGGTGACGACCATGAACGCCCGCATCGGCAGCGCCAGCAGCGTGGCCGACCGCTCGGGGTGCGAGATCGCCCAGGACTTCGGCGCCATCTCGCCGACGACGAGGTGCACGAAGGTCACGACGACCAGCGACAGCACGAACGACACGATCCCCGCGGCGCCCGCAGGCAGCCCCCACCCGAGGAACACGGGCTCGAGCGCCTCGTCGACGGCCGGCTTGGCGACGGCGCCGAGGCCGAGCGTGCAGAGGGTGATGCCGAGCTGGGAGCCGGCCAGGAGCAGCGAGATGTCCTTCGCGCTGCGGAGCGCGGCGCGGGCGGACGCGCTGTGCCCCGCCTGCTCCTCCAGCCGGTACCGCCGCGCCGCGACCAGCGCGAACTCGACGGCGACGAAGAACGCCGACAGCGCCACCAGCGCGATCGACACGATGATCGACACGGCGCTCATCGCTCCACCTCCACCGGGGCGGACTCGACGACCCGCACCCGGACCTGCTCGGGCACCCGGCGCGCGACCTCGCGGACCTCGATCCGCACGTCCCGCTCGGGCTCGTCGGAGTCCGCACCGCGCGGCAGCCGCACGCTGACGACGTCGCCGGGCTCGGGCAGCCGCTGCAGCTCGGCGATCACCAGGCCGCCGACGGTCTGGTAGTCGCCCTCGGGCAGGTCGGCGTCGATCAGCCGCTCGACCTCGTCGACGTGCATGGTGCCGGGGACGACCCAGCCGTCCGGCGCGTCGACCGGCCGGTCGGCGAGCGCCGGGTCGTGCTCGTCCGTGATCTCGCCGACGAGCTCCTCGGCGATGTCCTCCAGCGTGATCACGCCGGCCAGGCCGCCGTACTCGTCGACGACGCAGGCGAACTCGTCGCCCGCCTCGCGCAGTGCGGCGACGACCGCGGGCAGCGGAAGGGACGCCGGGACCACGACGGCCGGACGCATGACCTCCGCGACCCGCAGGGCCGAGGTGTCGCGCCCCTCGAGCGCGAGCAGGTCGCGCAGGCAGACGACGCCGACGACCTCCTCGCCGGTCTCGTCGAGCACCGGGTAGCGGGAGTGCCCCGCCGCCATGGCCTCGGCGAGCTCGGGCACCAGCAGGTTGGCCTGCACCGACGTGACGCGCGGCCGCGGGATCATCGCCGCCCGCGCGGGCCGGTCGGTGAAGTCGAGAACGCGGTCGAGCATCGTCGACAGGTCGGGGCGCAGGTCGCCGCTGTCGCGGGACTCGTCGATGATCGCCTCGAGGTCGCGCGGCGTGGCCGCGTGCTCGACGTCGTGCACCGGCTCGATGCGCAGGGCCTTGAGCAGCAGGTTCGACGCGGCGTCGAAGACCCGCACGATCCAGCCGAAGGCGGTCAGGTACATCGTGGTGGGCAGGGCCAGCCGGCGGGCGACGGGCTCGGGCCGGGCGATCGCGAGGTTCTTCGGGAACAGCTCGCCGAACACCATCTGCACGACGGTCGAGAGCAGCAGGGCGACGACGGTGCCGAGCGCGACGGCCCAGCCGGCGCCGCCGAGCAGCTCGCCGATGCCCTCGCCGATCAGCGGCTCGGCGACGTAACCGACCAGCAGACCGGTGACGGTGATGCCCAGCTGCGCGCCGGAGAGCATGAAGGAGGTGCGCCGGGTGACCGTGAGGGCGCGCTCGGCACCCGCGTCGCCCTCTGCCGCGCGGGCCTTGAGCCGCGACCGGTCGACGGCCATGTACGCGAACTCCTGGGCGACGAAGAAGCCGGTCAGGGCGGTGATGCCCACGACGACCAGCACGCCGAGGAGGATGCCGAGGATCGTCGTCATGCGATCGCTCCGGCGGGGGAGCGGAGCGTCCGTCCGTGGGGGACGGTGCCGGTACTGCAGGAAGGGTCCATGGCTCCGTGACGAGTCGGTGGGAGGAAAGTCCGTTTCCCGGACAACGGCGATGATCCCGTGCCGGTTCCCGCAGCGCATCCCCACACGCCCGATCGGTGCCGAGGGCGGCACTCGGCGGGCGGCCGTGGTGGCTACCCTGGCGCTCGTGACCGCTCCCGCCCCGTCCACCGATCCCCGTCGCGAGCTGGGGGCCGCACTGCGCCGCTGGGCCGCGGGCGGCACCGGAACGGTCGGCGTCGTGCGGGTCCTGGACCGGCACGGGTTCGGCACCGTCGAGTCCGGCCAGCTGCTGGCCGGCACCGCGGACGGCGAGACCGCCGGCCTGCTCTACCTCGGTGCGCTCGACGACTCCGCCGTCCCGCTCGCCGGCGCCGCGGCCGGGCTCCCGCAGACCCGCACCGCGCACGTCGCCGAGAGTGCGGCGCTGCGGGCGGGGCTGGCGTGCGCGGGCGGCGCGACGCTGCTCGGCCACCCGCTGCCCGCGGACCTCGCCGATGCCCTCGGCGCCGCGTTGCAGGAGGCGCGCCCGGCCGCGCTGGTCTCGACGATCGACGGCGAGGCCGCGCTCGTGCTCACCGGCCCGGGCCTGGAGGAGGTGCACGGCACCCTCGGGGACGGCACCCCGGGGCTCGACGCCGAGGTCACGGCGGCCGCACGGGAGCTGCTGCGCCGCGGCGCCACCGTGACCGACCGCCGCACCGTCGGCGACACCGAGATCCTGCTCGACCTGTGGGTCCCCGTCCCGTCCGTGCTGGTCGTGGGCTCGGGCGCGATCGGCGAGGCGCTGCTCGCGCAGGCCGCGCTGCTCGGCTGGGCGGGCCGCACCGTCACCGAGCTCGACGAGGCCCGGGCCGCGGTGTCCGCCTTCACCGAGGCCGACGTCGTCGTGCTGCTCGACCACGCCCCGCGCTTCGACGCGATGCTGGTCGACGGCATCCGCCGCGGCCGCGGCTTCCTCGGCGCGCTCGGCTCCCGCCGGACCCAGGCCGCCCGCCGCGAGCGCCTGCTGCATGCCGGCGTCTCCGAAGAGGAGCTGGCCGCGATCCACGGCCCGGTTGGGCTCGACCTCGGCGCCCGCACCCCGGCCGAGACGGCCGTCTCGATCGTCGCCGAGGTCATCGCGGCCCGCTCCGGGCGCGCCGCCCGCGCGTTGGGCACGTCGGAGGGGAAGATCGGGGGGTGAGCGCACCGATCGGGCACCGGCGCGGTGCTGCCCGGGGTGCCGGCCGAGGTGTCCGCGAGCCGGAGACCGTTCGGCTCCGGCACGTGCGCGGCCAGGAGCGTCCGGACGCGGACGACACCCCCACCACACCGACGCCCCGCACGCGCACCGGGCTGACCTGGGCCGCCCGGCTGGTGGTCGGCACTCTGCTCACCGCCGCGATCATCCTGGGCGGCACCATGTTCCGGGTCTGGCAGACCGCCCGGGTGGACGGCGACCGGCCGGTCGACGCCGTCGTCGTCCTCGGGGCGGCGCAGTACGACGGCGAGCCGAGCCCGATCCTGGCCGCCCGGCTGCGGCACGCGGTCGCGCTGTACCAGGAGGGGCTCGCCCCGCGGATCGTCACCGTCGGCGGCAACCGCGCGGGGGACGAGTACACCGAGGCGGAGGCCGGCACGCGGTACCTGGAGCGCAACGGCGTCCCGGCCGGCGCGATCACCACGGTCGCCGAGGGCGCGGACACGCTGGGCAGCCTCAAGGCCGTCGCGGCGCGGGCGAGCCGGGACGGCTGGAGCAGCGCCCTGATCGTCAGCGACCCGTGGCACTCGCTGCGCGCCCGCACCATGGCCCGCGACTCGGGGCTGGAGGCCTGGACGTCGCCGACCCGCAGCGGGCCCGTCGTGCAGACGCGGGAGACGCAGGCGCGCTACATCCTCCGCGAGACCGCCGCGCTGCTGTACTACCAGCTCACCCACGCCTCGGCCGAGACCGAGAACACCGGGCTGGGCTGAGGACGCCGACCATGACCGCGACGGTCCCGGCGCCGGCCCGGGAGGGGTACGACGACCACGACCGCGCCCGCCTGCTCCCCGAGCCGCCCAAGGGGTCCGGGCTCGGCGAGCACCACCGCCCGGAGAAGCGCTCGCCCTTCTCCCGCGACCGCGCCCGGGTGCTGCACTCCGCGGCGCTGCGACGGCTCGCGGGGAAGACGCAGGTCGTGGGACCGGGCGAAGCCGCCGAGATCACCGGCATCCCGCGCACCCGGCTGACCCACTCGCTGGAGGTCGCGCAGATCGGCCGCGGGATCGCCGAGGAGCTCGGCTGCGACCCGGACGTCGTCGACACCGCCGGGCTCGCGCACGACATCGGGCACCCGCCCTTCGGGCACAACGGCGAACGCGCGCTCGACGAGTTCGGCGCAGCCTGCGGCGGGTTCGAGGGCAACGCCCAGACGCTGCGGATCCTCACCCGGCTCGAGCCCAAGGTCGCCCTCGTCGACGACAGCGGCGAGCACCCCGGCGGCCTCAACCTCACCCGCGCGACCCTCGACGCCAGCTGCAAGTACCCCTGGCGGCGCCGCGGCGCGGAGCGGAAGTTCGGCGCGTACGACGAGGACGGCGCGGTGTTCGACTGGGTCCGCGAGGGCGCGCCCGAGCCGATGGTCGACTCCGCGGGCTCCGTCTCCGTGCCGATGGTCGACTCCGCGGGCTCCGTCTCCGAGCCGATGGTCGACTCCGCGGGCTCCGTCTCCGAGCCGATGGTCGACTCCGCGGGCTCCGTCTCCGTGCCCCGGCGCTGCGTCGAGGCCCAGGTCATGGACTGGTCCGACGACGTCGCCTACTCCGTGCACGACGTCGAGGACGGGATCCTCTCCGGCCGGATCGACCTGGCCGCGTTGGCCGCGCCCGAGGAGCGGGCCGTGCTCGCACTCCTGGCGAGCACGCACTTCGGGGCCGACCCGGCGGCGTGCGAGGTCGCGGCCGCGGAGCTCGCCCGGCTGCCCGTCGTCGACGCGGTGAAGGGCTTCGACACCGCGACCGCACCGGCCGCCGCGCACGCCGCGCTCAAGAGGCTCACCAGCGAGCTCGTCGGGCGGTTCGTGCGGGCGGCCACGGACGCCACACTCGACGCCCACGGTGACGGCCCGGTGCTCCGCTACACCGCGGATCTCGTCGTGCCCGCCGAGGCGGCCGCGGAGGTGGCGCTGCTCAAGGCCGTCGCGCTGCGGTACGTGATGAGCGACCCGGACCGGCTGCGGATGCAGGCGCGGCAGCGGGAGCTGCTCAAGGAGCTCGGGGAGGCGCTGCTGGCCGGCGCGCCCGGCACCCTCGACCCGGTGCGGGCGGGGGAGTGGGCCGCGGCCGGCGACGACACCGCCCGGCTCCGGGTCGTCGTCGACCAGATCGCGGTGCTGACGGACGCCGGCGCGCTCGCCTGGCACCGTCGATTGTGCCGCGGCTGATCTCGTTGGCCCTGGTCAGCGGGGGTCGTGAGCGGGAAGTGCTGCTCTAGGGGCAGTTGCCGCTCACGGGATGGGGCGTGATCCGGGACACAGCGCGTCACGGAGGTCGCGGCGCCGTCGTCCTCCCGGTACCCGACCCGAGGAGGACGACATGGCACGCATCCCCGCCGTTCCCGAGGCCGAGGCCGGTGTGCTCGGCCGGCTGGTCTACCGCCTGGCGCGCAGGAGGTTCGGCGCGGTCCCGGAGCCGTTCGCGGTGGCCCGGCACCACCGCGGGCTGTTCTGGTCGGCGCTGGTGTCCGAGCTGGCCAACGAGCGCGCCGCCCGGGTGCTGCCCGCCCGGGTGCGAGAGCTCGCGGTGTACCGGACGGCGACGGTCGTCGGCTGCTCGTGGTGCGTCGACTTCGGCACCATGCTGCAGCGGCTCGACGGGCTCGACGTCGACCGTCTGGCCCGCATCGACGACTACGCCACCGACCCGCTCTACAGCCCCGCCGAGCGGCTCGCGGTCGCCTACGCCGACGCGATGACGGCCACCCCGCCGACCGTCACCGACGCGCAGGTCGCGGAGCTGGAGCGGGAGTTCGGCCGGGCTGGGCTGCTCGAGCTGACCCAGGCGATCGCCGTCGAGAACCAGCGGGCGCGGGGGAACCACGCCCTGGGCATCGTCGACCAGGGGTTCGACGCGGCGTGCCGCGTGCGGCTCGGCGGCCCGCGGGTGGCTCAGGCGCCGGGGCAGTAGCTCGTGCGGGCGGCGTCGACCAGCACCTGGGCGTCCCGGGTGCCGAAGCCGGCCGACACGGCCGCGGACACCAGGTCGCCCCGGCTCGCCCCGCCCTCGAGGGACGAGCAGGCGCCGTGGCCCAGCTCGATCAGGGTGTCCGGCGGGACCTCGGCCAACGCGGGCCGGGTCGACACGGCGGCCAGGAAGGCGCGGTCACCGGTGCCGGCGGCCACCGTCGACGTCTCGCCGGTGCCCGCGGCGAGGGCGGCCACGGAGATGCCGCCGATCGCGGCCCCGGCGCCGAGGATCACGGCGACCAGCGCGGCCGGGAGCACCCAGCGCGGCACACGGGAGGCCGGCGCGGGCGGGAGCGGCGGGGTGTAGGGCTGCGGCCCGTACCCCGGCACCCCGTACCCGGGAGGCGGGGCGGAGGGACCGAACCGGTGGCCGGCGGAGGGGTCGCGGGGGGCGGGGACCTGCGGCGCGGCGTGCCGGGCGGGCCCGGCGGCCGCGTGCCGGCCCGGTACCCCGGCGGGCACGGGGGATCCGGGCGGTGCACCCACCGGTCCGCGCTGTCGCGGCACCGGGTGCCCGTCCCCGTGCCCGTCCCACTGCCCGGCCATCGTTCCCCCCGATTGCCGCGAAACCCCGTCCCCCGGTTCATCGCGCTCCGGGGGCCGGGCCTTACGCCCCGGAGGAGTGAACCGTGCCGGGCACGGTGTCGTCCACCGGGATCGGCTGACCGGGGCATCCGGCGAGGATGCCGGAGATGGCGTCGTGCTCGGCCTGGGTGACCCACAGCCCGTACTTCGCCTTCACCGCCACCTGCCGGGCCACGTAGTCGCAGCGGTAGGCGCGGTTGGGCGGCAGCCAGGTCGCGGCGTCGCCGTCGCCCTTGCGGTTGTTGGTCGGTCCGTCGACGGCGAGGAGGTTGAGCGGGTCGTTGCCGAGGCGCTTGCGGGTGTCGGCGTCGAGCTGCTGGGCGCCCTTCTGCCAGGCGTCGGACAGGGCGACGACGTGGTCGATCTGCACCGCCTCGCTCGTGCCCTGGCCGCGCGTGAACGCGATGGTCGTCGCGGTGTACGGGTCGGCGAGGGTGCCGGTGAGCACCACGCAGTCGTGCGTGCCGGGCTTGAAGGTCTCGCCGGTCATGTCCCGGGCGAGGACGTCGTTGCGCTGGTCGCAGCCGTTGCGGTCGACGTCGGACCAGCTGGGGCCGAACTCGTCGCGGGCGTAGCCGGTCTTCGGTGCCCGGCCCTTCACGGGGAGCGCCTCCAGGGTGTCCGCGGCGGAGCCGGTGGGCGCCGCCGCGGGAGCGGCCCACGGCGTGTACCGGTCGGCGAGGGTGGCACACCCGGACGCCGTCAGGAGGACGAGAAGGACTGCGGTGAGGATCCGGGCGCCGTGCACCGGACGATCCTGCCGTCCCGCGGCCGGGGTGCCGTGGTGACACGCCGTGACGGCTGCGTCACCATCACACGTGTCACCACCACACGCGCAGCTTGGCCGGGTTCATGACCTGGAGGGCCGCCGCGATCCTCGGCTCCCCGGTCTCGTCGAGGACGACGGTGACCGCCGTCGCCGACGCCGTCACCCCCGGCGTGGCCGGGGTGGCGAAGCCGGGCTCGCCGTTCACCCGCACCGGGATCCAGCCGGCCGGGTCGAGGTCGGCGCCGTAGCGGTCCCGCAGCCCGGCCAGCAGCCGGATCAGCTTGTCCGCACCCGCGACCGGCCGCAGCGCCGTCGGCACCGCGCCGCCGCCGTCGCTGGTGAGCACGACGTCCGGGTGCAGCACGCCGAGCAGCGCCTGGCGGTCCGCGCGGGCGAGGGCGTCGGCGAACGCGGCGAGCACCTTCTCCTCGGCCGCGGCCGGCACCCGGGGTGGGAGGGGCCCCTCCGCGGCCACGATCCGCCGGGCCCGTGCGGCATGCTGCCGCGCGGCCGCCTCACTGCAGCCCAGCACCCCGGCGATCTCCGCGTGGGCCTCGCCCAGCGCGTCGTGCAGGACCAGCGCGACCCGCTGGGCCGGGGTCAGCCGCTCGAGGAGCAGCAGGGCGGCCAGCCGCACGTCCTCCCCGCGGACGACGGCGGCGAGCGGGCCCTCGTCGTCGGGCGCGGTCACCAGCGGCTCGGGCAGCCACGGCCCGACGTACGTCTCCCGCCGGGCCGCCGCCGAGGTCAGCCGGTCCAGGCAGATCCGGCCGACGACGGTCGTCAGCCAGGCCCGCGGGTCTCGCACCTCCGCCTCGTGGGCGGACCAGCGCAGCCAGGCCTCCTGCACGGCGTCCTCGGCATCGGCCAGGCTCCCCGTGATCCGGTACCCGACGCGCAGGAGGTGCGGCCGCAGCTCCTCGAAGTCCACCCTCCTATCGGACCGCGTCGAGCACCGCGGTGACCAGTACCCGGACGGTCTCGAAGTCCATGCTCATCACGTTCCGCGTGACGGCCATGGCGACGCCGCGGTCCGGGTCGGCGCCGGCCCAGCTGCCGCCCGCGCCCGCCATGCCGAACACCCGCGGCGCGCCCTCCTGCTCCCACGGCAGGCCCAGGCCGAAGCCCAGGCCCCACCGGCTCGGGTTGCCGTAGACCCGGTCCGTCCCCGACGACGACTCGGTGTACGCCGCCGGGGCCCGGTCGCGGGAGACCACGGTGCCGTCGAGCCAGCCCGCGTACATCCGGGCGAGCGCCCGCGCGGACACCTTCGCCCCGGCCGGGATGTCGGCGGCGAGCACCCGCGGGTCGGAGCCGAGCGCCGCGGTGGGGAACAGCGCCATCGGCACGGCCCGCAGCATCTCCTCGGGCAGGGTGAAGCCGCCCGTCTCCGGCATCGGTGCGTCCTCGAGCACGGCCAGCCCGGACGGGTCCGACGTGCCGAACCGGATCTCGCCGGGGAACCCGAGGACGTCCGTGAGGTCCGTGAGCAGGTCGGACAGCTCGCGGCCGCTCGCCCGCCGGGCGATCTCGCCGTTCAGGAAGCCGAAGGTGTAGGCGTGGTAGCCGACGGCGGTGCCCGGCTCCCACCACGGCTCCGCCTCCTCCAGCGCGGCGACCATGCGGGACCAGTCGCAGACGTCGTCGACGGTCACGCCGGCGGGCAGCCCGGGAACGCCGGCGCTGTGGTCGAGCGCCTGGCGCACGGTGATCCCGTCCTTGCCGCGGGCCGCGAACTCCGGCCACACCTCGGCGACCCGCGTGTCGTAGCCGAGGACGCCGGCGTCGACCAGGCGGTGGACCAGCGTGGCGGTGGCGCCTTTGCCGACCGACCAGTTGTAGAACAGCGTCCCGGGCTCGACCGCGCGGCCGGTCGCGGGGTCCGCGACGCCCGCGGCCACGTCGATCACCGGCCGCCCGTCGACGTACGCGGCCACCTGCAGCCCGCGCTCGCCGCCGGACCGCACCAGCTCGGCCGCCTTGTCCGCCACGATCTCCTGCACGTCGGGCATGCCCGCTCCTCTCGGCTCCGGGAGAGGACCGTTCCCGGCCCGCTCGGTCATCGGTCGGAGCGATGGCAGTCTTCTCGACATGAGCACGGCGACGGATCCGGTGGCGGACTTCGAGGACCACCGCCCGCGGCTGTTCGGGCTCGCCTACCGCCTGCTCGGCTCCGCGCAGGACGCCGAGGACGCGGTCCAGGACGCCTGGCTGCGCTGGTCGGGCGCCGACCACACCGCCGTCGCGAGCCCCGGCGCATGGTTGACCACGGCGCTGACCCGCCTCTGCCTGACCCGGCTGACCTCGGCGCGGGCCCGTCGCGAGACCTACGTCGGGCCCTGGCTGCCGGAGCCGATCCTCACGACCGACCCGGCCGTCGGGCCGGCGGAGACCGCGGCGCAGCGGGAGTCGGTGTCGCTCGCGCTGCTGGTCACGCTGGAGCGGCTGTCCCCGCTCGAGCGGGCGGTGTACGTCCTGCGGGAGGCCTTCGGGCACACGCACGCGGAGGTCGCCGCGATCCTCGACGTCTCCGAGGCGCACTCCCGCCAGCTGCACACCCGTGCCCGCCGGCACCTCGCCGAGGCGCCCGCGGAGCCGCCCGAGGCCGACCCGGCGGCGTGGGGCGCACTCGTCGAGCGGTTCCTCGCGGCGGCCCGCGAGGGCGAGATCGCCGAGCTGGAGACCCTGCTCGCGGCCGACGTGGCCGCCTGGTCGGACGGCGGGGGGCGGGTCAGCGCCGCCCGACGGCCGGTGCGCGGCCGGGCGGAGGTCGCGCGGTTCCTGGCGGGGGTGTTCGCGAGGTTCACGACCGGGCTGGTCGGGCGGGTCGCCGAGGTCAACGGGGAACCCGCGCTGCTCGCCCTCCGCGACGGCGAGCTCACGTCCGTGCTGGCGGTCGAGCGGACCGGCGCCCAGGTCACGGGGCTGCGGTTCGTGCTCAACCCCGACAAGCTCGCCTTCCTCGCCGGGCAGCTGTCACGTTTCGAGCCGCTGCCCGGTCACTCCTCCTGACGGAAGGAGTCCGACATGGCGGACACGCTGGTGACCGGGGGTACGGGCACCCTCGGCAGGGTTCTGGTGGAGCGGCTGCGGGCGGCCGGGCGGCCGACGCGGGTGCTCAGCCGCAGGCCCGGTGAGGGGCACGTGGTGGGCGACCTCGCGACGGGCGAGGGGATCGACGCCGCGGTCCGCGGCTGCGACGTGGTGGTGCACTGCGCGACCGGGCGCAAGGACGGCGAGACCTCGGCGCGGCTGGTCGAGGCCGCGCAGCGGAACGGGGCGCCGCACCTCGTCTTCATCTCGATCGTCGGGATCGACCGCATCCCGCTCGGCTACTACCGGGAGAAGCTCGCGGTGGAGCGGCTGCTCGTCGAGTCGGGCCTGCCCCACACGATCCTGCGGGCCACGCAGTTCCACGACCTCGTCGCGGCGATGCTGGGCGTGCTCGGCCGGGTGCCGGGGGTGCTGCCGGTGCCGCGCGGGGTGGCGTTCCAGCCGGTCGACGTGCGGGACGTCGCCGACCGGCTCTGCGCGCTCGCGACGGGCGAACCGGCCGGCCGGGTCGCGGACCTCGGCGGGCCGGAGGTGTGGGCGTTCGACGACCTCGCCCGGGCCTGGCTCGAGGCCCGCGGCCTGCGTCGCCGGGTCGTGACCGTTCCCGTGCCCGGCCGGCTCGCGGCTGCGGTGCGGGACGGGGCGAACCTGGTGCCGGAGCACGCCGACGGGCGGATCACCTTCGCGCAGTACCTGCAGGGTGCGGGGGTGGCACGGTGAGCGCGGTGAGCGCGGTGAGCGGGGTGAGCGAGATCCGGGTCCCCGCGGTCGGCGGTCCGGCGGTGCGCGCCGGGCTCTGGTTCCTCGCGTTCACCGAGGTGGTCGTGGGGGCGTGGGCGCTGCTCGTGCCCGCGGGGTTCTACACGGGCTTCCCGGCGCCGGGGCACCCCTGGGTGGCGATGCTCCCGCCGTACAACGAGCACCTGGTGCGCGACGTCGGGGCGCTGAGCCTGGCCCTGACCGTCGCCCTGGCCGGGGCGGCCCTGCGGCCGGAGCGGCGGCTCACGGTCGTCGTGCTGCTGGCGTTCCTCACCGCGACCGTGCCGCACGCGGTGTTCCACAGCCTGCACCTGCACGGCTTCCCGACCGTCGACGCCGTGGCCCAGACGGTCGGGTTCGCGCTGCAGCTCGGCGTGGGTGCGGCGGTGCTGGTGGGCGTGTCGCGACGGCGTGTCGTGCACTAGGCCGAATGCCGGAGCGTTCTTCATGAATTCTCAGGGCCGAGTGATGTAACGCCCAGGGTCGGGGCGGAGATTCGTAGGCATGAGCTTCTCCGCCGGACCCCTCGCCGACACGCTGACCGCGCTCGGTGCCGCCGCCGCGATCGCCGTGCTGCTGCTGGTCGCCGGCGCGCCGCTCCTGGTCGACCTGGTCGGCCCGCGGAAGCGGCGGCTCCCCGGCGGGGCGGTGGGCACGCTGCCCGCCGCGGCCCCGGTCGCGGCGTCCGTCGGTACCGCTCCGGTCGAGCCGGTCGCGGCGCCCGAGGAGAGCGGGGGTGCCCCGGCTCGCGTGGAGGTGCCGGCCCAGGGCGGCCCGGCGGACGCCGAGCCCGCCGAGGCCCCCGAACAGGCCCGGGGCACGCTGACCCTCCGGGGTGCCGCGCGGGAGATCAGCCTGCCGCTCCAGCGCACCGCCCTCGCCCCGGTCATCCCGCTCCAGCGCCGGGTCTCCCGCTTCAGCTGAGCCTGACCGCGCGCCGATCGTTCCCCGGTGCGACTCCGGAACGCCGATCGTCCCGCCCGCGCCGCGGTCCCCCGCGCCCGTCCGGCGACCTGCGGGACCGCGGGCCGGGCGCGCGCCTAGACTCGGGGGCGTGGCAGGCCGCATCCGGGACAGCGACATCGCGGAGGTCCGCGACCGCACCCGGATCGAGGAGGTCGTCGGCGAGTACGTCGCGCTCCGCCGGGCCGGCGCGGGCTCGCTGAAGGGCCTGTGCCCCTTCCACGACGAGAAGACGCCGTCGTTCAACGTCCGGCCCACCCACGGCACGTTCCACTGCTTCGGCTGCGGCGAGGGCGGCAGCGCGATCGACTTCGTCATGAAGATGGAGCACATCGGGTTCGTCGAGGCCGTCGAGCGGCTGGCGGACAAGGTGGGCGTGCGGCTCACCTACGAGGGCGGCGGCTCGAGCGTCCAGCGCGACCGCGGCACCCGTAGCCGGCTGCTCGAGGCGAACAAGAAGGCCGCCGAGTTCTACGCGGCCCAGCTGCGCACCCCCGAGGGGGCGCAGGCCATGCAGTTCCTCACCACCCGCGGGTTCGGCGCGACCGCAGCCGAGCAGTTCGGCTGCGGCTACGCGCCCGCGGGCTGGGACACGCTCACCAAGCACCTGCTGGCCCAGGGCTTCTCGCTCGACGAGCTGACGAAGGCGGGCCTGTCGAAGGAGGGCCGGCGCGGCCCGATCGACCGGTTCCACCGCCGGCTGCTGTGGCCGATCCGGGACCTGGGTGGGGACGTCGTGGGCTTCGGCGCCCGCCGCCTGTTCGACGACGACGGCATCGAGGCCAAGTACCTCAACACCTCCGACACCCCGGTCTACCGCAAGACGCACGTGCTGTTCGGGCTCGACCTCGCCAAGCGCGAGATCGCCAAGCGCCGCCAGGTCGTGGTGGTCGAGGGCTACACGGACGTGATGGCGATGCACCTCGCGGGCGTGCCCACCGCCGTCGCCTCCTGCGGCACCGCCTTCGGCACCGAGCACATCACCGTGCTGCGCCGGCTGATGGGCGACGACTCGTTCGACCGCGGCGAGGTCATCTACACCTTCGACGGCGACGCGGCGGGCCAGGCCGCCGCGCTCAAGGCGTTCGACGGCGACCAGTCCTTCGCCGCGCAGACCTTCGTCTGCATCGCGCCGGACGGGCAGGACCCCTGCGAGCTGCGCCAGGCGCACGGCGACACCGCCGTCCGCGACCTGGTCGCCCGCCGCGAGCCGCTGTTCGAGTTCGCGATCCGCTCGATCCTCGCCGAGCACGACCTCGACACCGCCGAGGGCCGGGTGGCGGCGCTGCAGCGCACCGTCCCGCTCGTCGCGCGGATCAAGCGCGAGGACCTGCGGGACGAGTACGCGCGCAGGCTCGCCGGCTGGACCAGCTGGGACGACATCGCCATGGTCGTGCGGCGGGTGCGCGAGGAGGCCGGGGTCGCCCCCGAGCGGCCGCGCGGCCGTCGTCCGGAGCCGGTCGCCGCCCCGCGCCGGGACGACCCGCGCCTGCACCTGCAGCGCGAGGCGCTCAAGTCGGCACTGCAGATACCGGCCGTCGCCGGCCCGGCCTACGACGAGCTGCCCGAGCTGGTCTTCACCCATCCCGCGTTCGCCGCGGTGCACGTCGCGATCCAGAAGGCGGGCGGGGTGTGCGCGGGCATCGAAGGCCCGGCGTGGATCGAGGCCGTCACCGCCGAGTGCGGTCCCGAGGAGCGCAAGCTGCTCAGCGAGCTGGCCGTCGAGCCGCTGGAGCTGCCGCGCAAGCTCGGCGACGAGGCGCGGTACGTGGGCAGCGTGCTCGCCGGCGTCAAGCTCGCGCTGGTCGAGGCGCAGATCGCCGAGGTGAAGTCCCGGCTGCAGCGCACCAACCCGACCGAGGACCCGGAGCTCTACAACGAGCTGTTCGGCGACCTCGTGCCGCTCGAGCAGTACAAGATCGCGCTGCGCGAGCAGGCCTCCGGAGCCCACCGGTGAACCTGCTCCGGCGGTTGCTCGGCAAGGAGGACCTGCCCGAGGGGTTCGCCGGGGAGCTCGACCCGGAGGAGCACGTGGTCGCGGTCGCCGACGTCGTGCGCGGCGGCGGGCACCTCGTCGTCACCAACCGCGGCGTGTGGTTCCCCGGCGAGCCGGAGCGGGTCGGCTGGCACCTGGTCAGCAAGGCGACCTGGACGGACGGTGCGATGACCTTCGTCGTGGCCGCACAGGAGGACCTCGGCAGGGCGTTCCTGCTGCACGACGGCCTGCCCCGACGCTTCCCGCTCGGTGAGCCCGGCAAGGTGCCGCAGGCGGTGCACCAGCGCGTCACCGGCTCGATCGTCTCCCGCGAGCGCGCCACCATGACCGACGGTCGCGAGGCCTGGGTGCTCGAACGCCGCGTGCCCGGTCGCGACGGCACGATCCGGCAGATCCACCCCGACCCCTGACCCCACTCTGTGAGTGGCGATAGTCGCTCTGGCGACTATCGCCACTCACAGGGGCTGAGCTGGGAGTACCCGTGACCACGACCTGGGATCCCGCCCTCTACCTCGACTTCGACGACCACCGCGCCCGCCCCTTCCACGACCTGCTCGCCCGGGTGCGCACGACCGACCCGCGCCGGGTCGTCGACCTCGGCTGCGGTCCCGGCCACCTCACCCCGGTGCTGGCCGCACGCTGGCCCGGAGCCGTCGTCGAGGCCCTCGACTCCTCCCCGGACATGGTCGAGGCGGCCCGCGCCTCGGGTGTCCACGCCAGGCTGCAGGCCGTCGAGGACTGGACGCCCGCCCCGGACACGGACCTCGTGGTCACCAACGCGGTGCTGCAGTGGGTGCCCACCCACACCGCCCTGATCCCGGGGTGGATCGCGGCGCTGCCCGCGGGGGCGACGTTCGCGATGCAGGTCCCGGGCAACTTCGCGGCCCCCTCGCACGCCCTGGTGCGGGAGCTGGCCGCGGAGTGGGAACAGCCGATCGTGCTGCGCGGCGAGGCGGCCGTGGCCGAGCCGGGGGAGTACGCCGAGCTCCTCGCGGCGACCGGCGCGATGGCCGACGTCTGGGAGACGACCTACCTGCAGCGCCTCACCGGCGAGGACCCGGTGCTGCGCTGGATCAGCGGCACCGCCCTGCGTCCCGTGCGCGACGCGCTGGGGGAGGCCGAGTACGCCCGGTTCACGGACGAGCTGGCCCCACGCCTCCGCGCGGCCTACCCGCCCTCCGGCGACGGCACCACCTGGTTCCCGTTTCGCCGCCTCTTCGCCGTGGCGCACAAGGTCTGACGACCCGTCCCGAACGCTGGGGCTCCCGGCGGACCGGAACGTCCCGCCCGCCTGATGTGATCTTCATCCGTTCACCTCCCGGCCACCCGCAGGTAGGGGGACGGCCCGGCGCCCGTTCCGTCCATCGGGGACGGTCGCGGCGCCCGCGACCGGGGCGGCGGTGTGACCGGTCGCTCGAGCGGTGGAGGGACGGGCGTGACGATCGCGCAGGACGGGCCGGACGGCCCCGCGGCGTGGGCCGCCTCGTACAGCCGGTCGGACGGCATCCGGCCCCTGTTCGCACCGATAGCGGACCTGGCCACCGGCGCGGTCGTGGCCGTCGAGGCCGTGCCCCGACCACGGGACGGGGCGATGGCGGGGGTGGTCGCGGCGGCCGCGCGCACGGACCGCCGGGCCGCCCTCGACGTCGGCGCCGCGTCCGCCGGGATCCGCCGGGCCGGCGGCTACGGACTCGGCGTCCCCCTGCACGTCACACTACTGGCGGACACCGTGGCCGACGACGGCGGTGCGCTCGCCGAGCTGCACGCCGCCGTCCGCGACGCGGGGTTCGCCCCGCGCGACGTCGTGGTCCGGGTCGCCGCGCCGATCGGCGACCCGTCCGACGCGGACGTGGAGGCCGGCGCCCGCGCGCTGCGGTCCCGCGGCCATCGCATCGGGGCGGCGGAGGTCGGGCCGGCCGACCACCCGCTCGCCCTGATCGCCCGGCTCGCGCCGGACGTCGTCGCCCTCGACCCGGAGCTCGCCGGCGCGCTCGACGCCGACCCCGGCGGCCAGGTCGTGCTCGACGCCGTGGCAAGGCTCTGCCGGCGCACCGGCGCCGAGCTGGTCGCCTCCGGGATCGCGACCGCCACCGACCTGGAGGCCTTCCGCCGGCACGGCGTCCGCCGGGGGTGCGGCCCGCTCCTCGGCGCACCGGGCCGCCGGCCCGTCGACCGGCTCGCGGCCCCGCTGCCCGCGCCGACCCCGCACGTGCGCTCGGTCCGGGCCGACCCGGTCGGTCCGGTGCTGGGTGACTTCGCCCGCCCGGCCGTGATGCTGCGCGACACCGCGACCGGCGCCGAGGCCCGCGCCCTGTTCCAGGACTCGCCGGAGCTCGCCGGCATCGTGCTCACCACGGCGTCGGAGCGGCCGGTCGCGATGCTGGAACGCACCCGCTTCCTGCTCGCCGTCTCCGCCCGCTTCGGCTACGCCCTGCACGCCGAGCGGCCGGTCCGCGATCTCGCCGACCCGGCGCGGGTGCTGCCGCTCGACGCGGAGCCGCGGGAGGCGCTGCAGCTCGGCGACCCCCGCCGCGCCCACGACGACATCGCGCTCGTCGACGGGTACGGCCGCTGCCGCGGCGTCGCCCGGACCGGCGACCTGCTCCGTGCGGTCGCGGCGCTCGAGTACGACCGGGCGCTCGCCCTGCACCCGGTCACCGGCCTGCCCGGCGTGCCCGCGCTCACCGAGGCGCTCGAGCAGCGGCTGCTCGCGGGGCAGGGCGCCGGGATCGGGCTGGTCACCGCCGACCTGGGCGCGCTGACCCGCGGCGGGTTCGACGCCGTGGTCGACGGACTGCGTCGGGTCGCCCGCGCGGTCACGGACGTCCTGCCCCGGTTCGCCGGGAGCAGCGTCGCGCACGGGACGGGTGACGACCTGGTGGTCGTCACCGACCTCGGTGCGCCACCCACGCTCGACGCCGCCCTGCGCGCCGCGCTCGCCGCACACCGGGCGCCGCGGGTCGCGACGGCGTGGCTGCGCCAGCCGCCCGGCCTGCCGACCGGGGCGGCCGACGTCGCGCGGGAGCTCGGCCGGCTCCGCGAGCAGGCCCGCCGGCTCGGCCCGGACGCCGCCGTGTCCGCCGCCGCGGGGGAGTCCCCGCGCCCGCTCGCGGGTTAGGCAGTGTCTCCTTAGCCCGCCGCCCGGACCTCGGCGGCGGCGGTGTGCACCGACAGCCCCGCCCGCCCGGGCGCGACGTGCGGGCGCAGCACGAGGTGCTCGTCGTAGTCCCCGCCGCGCTGCGGGCGGAAGGGGAGCGGCGCGTCGGTCCCGAGGCCGCCGAGCCGCTCGCGCAGGGCCGCGCCGGCGCGGAACCGGTCGGACTCGGCGAACCGGTCGGCGCCGGGGACGAGCAGCGGCGGCAGGACCGTGGCGCCGGCGTAGAAGAGCGTGCCGTGCAGCAGCGGGAACAGCAGCTCCTCGGCGTGCCCGTTGATCCCGCGCGGCCCGAACGCCGAGTCCGGGCCCCCGGTCGTCGTGACGACGAGGGCGCGTTTCCCGGCGAGCACGCCGTCGCCGTAGCGGCGCGTGCGCCCGTCGGGGCCGCGCACCCCGTAGGCGAAGCCGTCGACGAACACCCGGTCCACCCAGCCCTTGAGGATCGCGGGCATCCCGAACCACCACAGCGGGAACTGCAGCACCACCGCGTCCGCCCGGCGCAGCTTCTCCTGCTCGGCGCGGATCTCCGGCGGCAGGGTCCCGGCGTCGTACGCCCGCCGGGACTCGTCGGAGACGAACAGCCGCGCGTCTGCGTCGAGCCCATAGTCCTCCCGGGTCAGGACCGGGTCCCAGCGCATCGCGTACAGGTCCGACACCTCGACCCGGTGCCCCTGCTCCTCCAGCGCCGCGCGGCCCTCCGCGGCCAGCACGCCGGTCAACGAGCGCGGCTCCGGATGCGCGACCACCCACAGAACGTCCATGACCCGATCGTCGGCCCCGCGTTCCCGCCGAACCAGTGGCTCGATGGACAGTATGTGCGAGGATCGGGCCATGGCGACGCGGCGGCACACGGTGGCGGTCCTCGTGCGCGAGGGGCTGCTGCCCATGGAGCTCGGGATCGTCCACCGGCTGTTCGGACAGGCCCGCGACGCCGCCGGCCGGCCGCTCTACGAGGTCGTGACCTGCACGCTCGTCCCGGGACCGGTCCGCACGGACGCCGACTTCCCGGTCCTGGTGGAGCACGGACCGGAAATGCTCGACACCGCGGACACCGTGATCGTCCCGGCGTCGGACCTCGACTACGCGCCCGCGCCGTCGCCCCCGGGGCTCGCCGAGGCGCTGGCCCGTATCCGGCCGGGCGCGCGGATCGCGTCGATCTGCACGGGCTCGTTCGTGCTGGCCGCGGCCGGGCTGCTGGACGGGCGCCCGGCCACCACCCACTGGAAGTGCGCCGCCCGGTTCCGCGAGCTCCATCCGCAGGTGGACCTCGATCCCGACGTCCTCTACACCGACTCGGGCGGCGTGCTCACGTCGGCGGGCGAGGCGGCCGGGATCGATCTCTGCCTGCACATGATCCGGACCGACCACGGCGCCGCGGTGGCCAACGAGGTCGCGCGCGGCACCGTCGTCCCGCCGCACCGGGACGGCGGACAGGCCCAGTACCTCCGACGCCCGGTGCCCGAGCCCGCGGTGTCGTCGACGGCCCGGGCGCGGGCGTGGGCGCTGGAGAACCTGCATCGGCCCGTCACGCTGCGGGAGCTCGCGGCGTGCGAGTCCACCAGCACCCGCACCTTCACCCGCCGCTTCCGGGACGAGATGGGCACCTCACCCGGGCAGTGGCTCACGTGGCAGCGCGTCGAACGCGCGTGCACGTTGCTGGAGGAGAGCGACCTGTCCGTCGACGACGTCGCGGAGCGGGCCGGGTTCGGCACGGCCGGCTCGATGCGGCTGCACCTGCAGGCAGAGCTGGGCGTCTCGCCGACGGCGTACCGGCGGACGTTCCGCAGCCGGGTGGCTCAGCCGAGCAGGTGACGCAGGGTCCGCCCGGGATCGGCGAGGAAGTCCCGGGTGGTGCGGACGGGCAGGGCGTCGTCGTAGGGAACGGTGCGCAGGCCGCCGTCGTCGCCGATCTCGAGGATCCGGGCGCCGGGCAGCGCGAGCAGGATCGGCGAGTGGGTGGCGATCAGGAACTGCGAGCCCTGCGTGGTCAGGTCCTGGATGCGGGCGAGCGCCGCCAGCTGCCCGTTCGTGGAGAGGGCCGCCTCGGGCTCGTCGAGCAGGTAGAGGCCGCGCGGGCGGAAGCGGTGGATGAGCAGGTCGAGGAAGGACTGGCCGTGCGAGCGCTCGTGCGGGGAGACGCCGCCGTAGGCCGGCAGCAGCGGTGCGCCGCCCGGCTCCCGATCGAGCCGCTCGAGCTCCGTGGCGACGTTGTAGTACGACTCGGCGCGCAGGAAGAAGGACGAGCGCTCCTTCCCCGGCGCCCGCCCGATCCGCAGCGAGCCGCCGAGGGCGGACTCGCTCGCCCGGGTGGCGAAGGCGAAGTTCCGCGAGCCGCCCTCGGCGTTGAACCCGGCGGCGACGGCGATCGCCTCGACGAGCGTCGACTTGCCGGACCCGTTCTCGCCCACCAGGAACGTGACGCCCGGGCCGAACTCCAGCCGTCGTCCGCGCAGGGCGGCGACCACGGGCAGGGCGAACGGGTAGCGATCCCAGCCCGCCTCGGGCTCGTCGATCTCGATGCGCCGCAGGTACAGCCCCGCCCCGCGCGGGGGACGGGGTCGGCTCAGCGCGCCGACCCGTTCGAGCCGGGGTCGTGCGTGCCGCCCTTCACGACCTCCTCGACGCGGGCCCGGACCACCCCGGCCGCGCCCTGGACCGCGGGATGGTCGGCGACGCGCTGGTAGGTGCGGTGCAGCTGTTCGTAGCGCTCGTGACCGGCCTTCGCGCCCAGCACGTAGCCGACCGCGGCACCCAGCAGGAACTTGAGCATGTCGCCTCCACGCGGGACGGTCGTGATCGCCTGCCCCGCCATCCTGCCCCAGAGCCCCGGACGGATGCTCGCCCAGGGCGGGGGAGGGGGGTGCGGGGGCGCCGGAACCGGTGTTGTAGGGTTTCCCCCGTCAGCGAGCGGGTTCCGCTCGCGGGCCAGCGGTCCTCCGTAGCTCAATTGGCAGAGCATGCGACTGTTAATCGCAGGGTTACTGGTTCGAGTCCAGTCGGAGGAGCTTTCTCCCCAGGTCAGAGCGAGTCTCGCCTGATCTTGCGAAGATCCAGTCACAGGATAGTCACATGATTCACTCCGCGACTTGATCTTGTGCTCCGTGCGCGTCAGGGGCCAGGCCCGCACATGCGGCAACTCACTCCTGCGCCGCGAACCAGGCTCGGACCTCGGCCGGCTCGTAGCGGACGTAGCGGCCCACCCGACGGGACTTCGGGCCGTAGCCGCGCTGGCGCCACTGGTACAGCGTCGCAACGGGCACTCCGAGGAACTCGGCGACATCCCTCACGCCCCACAGTCGATCCTTCATGGCAGTTCACCTCTCGTCGCGTCAGGCTCTGTGACAGCTCTGGAGAGTTGTCGCTGATCGTGGTCCTCGTCGTGCGCGGTCGTTCGGCCTGACGGACGGCCGGCGGCTCGAGGCGAGTCGAGTCGCTCCTCGGCGAGCTTCGGGCGACCCGGGTCGAGCGCCAGGCGTCCTGCTGGCACGGTCGAGAGCCGGACCAATTCGCCCGCTCGCCCTGTGCTTCCAGGGCGGAGCAAGATATGCAGAAGTGAACCTTCTGCGGTCGCGGGCGCGCGACCGAGAGGGGTGCGAACGGGGGCGTTCGCACTGCCGAGTGATGCACAGCCGGGCGTGCTGCGGGGCTTTCCTCCCCAGGGCCCTCTCGACTGTCGCGAAGCGGGCGGGGCAGTGGTGGTCTCGACGGAGGTGCGTTCGCGTCCTGCGGGCGTGCCGTTCGTGAAGGACCACGTGGGCGACCCCGGGCCGGCGTTGCAGCGCCGGCACCAGGGTCTGACCGCCCCTGCTGTGACAGGAGACGGCTGTGCGCAACCCTTCCATGCCTTCGCCCGGCAGAAGTCGAATCGGAAGAACCCGCCGGCATCGACGGACCGGACAGACGTGGCCGCCGCCGACCCGGCCCGGCGGGCCGCAATGGCGGGTGGTCCTCCTGGTCGGGGCGGTGGTGATGCTCACGGCAGGCTTCGCCCTTGGGCTGTGGGCAGCGTCCTGGTGAGCTTAGGGCGCTCCCACGCTGTTCCTTGCACAGGGCGGTGAGCTGAGCGGTCCCGAGCGGATCGAGGATCTTGCGGTAGCCAGCCTGCGGGGTGAAGCCGCGCGCAGCTCGTCGTCCACGATCTGTGGTGCCGCGGACGCGGTCGGTGCGGGTCGCGTTCACTGCGCAGGAGCACGCTCTGGTGGCCGAGGCAGCCCTGCGCGCAGGTGTCGCGGTCGGGGCGTGGCTGGGGGAGCAGGCGCTCCGAGCCGCCGGGCCCGACGGCACGCCGGACAGCCCGCGCGGGGTGGTGGCGGAGCTGCTACGGCTGCGTCTCGAGCTGGCCGCGGCCGCCGAGCTCGTCGACTGCGGCGAGCTGACCCGGCTGACCGACCGGCTCGACGAGCTGCTCGACCGGCTCGTCGCCAGCGCAGGGCGCGCCCGGTGATCGCGAAGGTCGTGCACGGGTGGCGTGCGGGCGGGCTGCTGGCCTATCTGTTTGGCCCGGGCGTGGCCGACGAGCACCAGAACCCGCGGGTCGTCGCCACTTGGGACGGCCGCGACGCCGCCTGGCAGCCCGCCCGGCGCGGGGCGGGGGAGCACGACCTGGAGCTCGGTCCGCTGATTCGGGCGCTGCAGGCGCCGGCGGTCGCGGCCGGGCTACCGCTGCGAGCGCCGAAGGACGCCGGCCGGGGCTATGTGTGGCACTGCTCGGTGCGGCTGGCCGAGTCGGACCGGGTACGTCGACCAGCTGGACTTCGAGCATCGCCGCGGTGCTGGCTTGGTAGTCCGTAGCGACGCAACGTCAACGCAATACTGGCCACGGCCTCAATAACGCCGGCACGCTCGCATGCCCGCACGGCGATCGAGAACGCGGCTGTTTTTCAATGTACTATATAATGAACTGAGCAGAGATAAGCGAGAAAGTACTTCATGAGGCGCGGTCGAGCGCCGGAGGCGCTTCTCCTCTCCCAGACCGGGGACACACCGATCTTTCAGCATTTGGCGACGCTCATTGAGCTGTACGAAGCGGATCGTGACGACAGGTTGTACACGCATCACTTCAACATGCTCCGAGCGGTCCTGGAAAAGACCGCAAATTTCCATGGCTACCGGACTTTTTCCGCATGCATAAAAAGCGATGCGGACGATGAGGACGGAATCCTCCATGCAAGGTTGATCAATATTCTTAGTCATGGGAACTATTCGATGTTTGAGCCCCAGGAGATGCTGGAAGAGAACAAGCGACACTTCCGAAGAGTGCTCCATAATTTCGTCCACGAATATCCCTTCAATCGTGACGACCTGTTCCCCAGAGAGTCGATGAGTGCGACAAGTGATGCTACATGACTGATCAAGGGCAGAAGCAGCTCGGCAAGACTCTAAGGAACATCGCTGACCAGCTCAGAGGGGCGATGAATGCGGACGACTTCCGCGACTACATGCTCGCGTTCTTGTTCCTTCGCTACCTCTCAGACAACTACGAGCAGGCTGCGAGGAAGGAACTCGGGACTGATTATCCTGACTCGAACGCCGTGGGCAACGGTGGGCGGTCGTCTCTGCCTGTTTGGTATGAGCAGAATTCAGGCGATATATCGGCGTTTGAGAAGCAAATGCGCCTTAAAGCCCATTACGTTATTCGACCCGAGCACCTCTGGGCAAGTATCGCACATATGGCGCGGACGCAGAATGAGGAGCTGTTAAACACACTGCAGGCCGGCTTCAAGTACATCGAGAACGAATCCTTCCAGAGCACATTCTTTGGACTTTTCTCGGAGATTAATCTCGGTTCGGAGAATCTCGGCAAGACCTACGCCAACCGCAACGCGAAGCATTGCGTAATAATCACAAATATTGCCGATGGTCTCGCGGGTTCTCAACTCACAGCGACACACTTGGCGATGCCTATGAGTATCTCATTGGCCAGTTCGCCGCCGCTGGGTCGGGCAAGAAGGCGGGCGAGTTTTACACGCCTCAGCGAATCTCCGATATCCTTTCGGCGATCGTCACCCTAGACGGTCAGGAGCCAGCGTCCGGCACTCGTGAGCGGCTTGACAGCGTTATGGATTTCGCGTGTGGATCCGGCTCGCTGCTTCTGAACGTCCGAAAGCGGATGGGGTCGCTACTTACAACCTCGCCCGAATGAATATGCTGCTACACGGGGTAAAAGATTCAGAGTTCGAGATCTATCACGGCGACACGCTGACCAACGACTGGGACATGCTTCGTGAGACGAACCCTGCGAGGAAGCCCTACTTTGACGCAGTGGTTGCCAACCCGCCGTTCAGCTACCGCTGGGATCCGAACGAAGCGTTGCGCGAGGACGTGCGTTTCAAGAATTACAGGTTGGCGCCGAAATCGGCGGCCGATTTTGCTTTTCTCTTAGACGGATTTCACTACGTGAAGGACGACGGTGTGATGGTTATCATCCTGCCGCACGGCGTCTTGTTCCGCAGTGGAGCGGAGGCGAAGGTCCGCACGAAATTGCTGCAAGATGGGCACATTGATGCCGTCATTGGCTTGCCGGCGAACCTGTTCTATTCGACTGGCATCCCTGTGTGCATTCTGGTCCTCAAGAAGTGCAAGAAGCCCAATGATGTCTTGTTCATCAACGCGGCTGAATGCTTCGAGAAAGGCAAGCGGCAGAACTATCTTAACGATAATCACATCGAGAAGATCATCGACACTTACCGGTATCGTCGGGAGGAGGAGCGGTATGCCAAGCGGGTAGGGATAGACGAAATCGAGGCTAATGGCTATAATCTGAGTATTTCGCGGTATGTGAGCCTCGCTGAGGCGGAGGTCGAGATCGACCTGGCGGCGGCCAATTCGGAGCTATTGGGAGCCGAGCGAGAGATCCGCGATGCGCTAGTGAAGCACAACAGGTTCCTAATAGAGCTCGGCCTCGATCCTCTGCCGTCGCCAGTGGAGCAAGCGGAGTGAACAGCTGGGTGCCGCTTGGGCACTCGTTCGCTCTGGTGCAGGTGATGAATAGTTCCTGAGGCGGCCCTAATTTACGCCCTACCTTCACTTAACCTTTGCCAACCTGCTGGACGGCCAGGCCAGAGCGTGTGCGGCGTGGCGTGACCTTGTATGGGTGAAGCTCCTGGTAGAGGGGCGATTGCCTAGATCAATCCGCGTTACCAGGAGCTTCAAGGTGCTGTCCTACCCGTCCGGGATGACCGTGTTCAGCCGCGCCCTCGGCGTGCTGTCGGATGCGCTGCGATCGCAGCGCAACCAGCGCCGGACTCGGTGGCGCAAGCCGCCCGCCGGCCGCCAGGCCCTGCTGGTGTCGTGGCGTATCTGCGCAAGGGCGAGACCTATGCCGACCTGGCCTCCGGATTCGAGATCGGCACCTCGACGGTGTACCGCTACATCCGCGAGGCCCTCGAGTTGCTGGTGGCGATGGCGCCGACGCTGGAACAGGCAATCGAGGTCGCGAAGCGCAAGGCGTTCGTGATCCTCGGCGGCACCCTGCCGCGCACCGACCGGGTCGGGATGGCGTTCGGCTACGACCGCGCCTGCTACTCCGGCAAGCACAAGGCCCACGGGTTGATCGTGCAGGTCATCGCTGACCCGATCGGCCGCCTGGTGTGGATCTCCCCGCCCCTGCCCGGCGCCCGCCACGACATGGGAGCCGCCCGCGAGCACGGCATCATCGACGCCCTCACCGCGCACGAGACCCCCGCGGCCGCCGACCCCGCCTACCACGGCGCCGGCCCACGGTCGCGGTCCTGCAGCGGGATCGCGCCCACGATGGACCGGCGCGCCGCCCGCCAGCCGGAGTGGTGTTGGTCGGCATCGCGCAGCCATGCGTAGCCGCGGTCGCGGACCGGCCGCAGGATCGGACAACGGGGGAGTGGTCTGGTCCGCTCCGCGCCAGGCTCGGAGCCGTGCTCCAGGACGTGGTCTCCGATGACGCCGACGAGGGGTGTGTTGGCTGAGGGCGGCGCGGGATCATGGGCAGCGCCCGGCGGCAGCGCGCGGTGGGAGGCGGCGCAGCGCGTCGCAGTCTCGAGTTGGGGGCGACGCTGAGTTGCCAGGGGCCGAGCTCGACCTGCATGTCGTCCGCCGCCGCGGCCTGGCTCACCCGGCCGCGGTCGAGGAGAAGCCGAAGCGTGGTCAAGCGGGCGTGGAGGCACGGGTGTCGGGCCACTCGCGCAATTGCTACCCTGGCGAGTGCCCGCAGCGCATCCGGCGGCAGGATCGGTTGGCGTGAAAAGGGGCCGAGGCAGCGGCCTCGGCCCCTTCCACTGACGAACGCACGCTCGCGATCTCGATGTCGGGGTCGTCGAGCATGGCTCCGCCAGGGTATGCGCGCCTACCCGCTCGCTTGCCCCGCTCCGGGCGGCGGCGAAGCTCCGGCCGATCCGGGCCACCCGGCGTCTGCGGGGACGGCATGTCTCCCGTAAGCGGGTCGAGCGGCTGATGCGTGAGCACGGGCTGCCGGACGCGTTCCTGCGCAAGCGATGGCGTGCGGCGTCGACCAGGCAGAACCCGTTCCATACTCCGGCTCCGGACCTGCTCGGCCGGGACTCCACCGCAGCGGCGCCGGACCGGTGGTGGGTCGCCGACGCGACTCGCATCCCGAGCGGGGAGGGCGTGCTCTGGCCGGCCCGCGACGCGTTCTCCAACCGCATCGTGGGGTGACGCTGCTCGGATCGCTGTGACACCGACCTGATCCTTGGTGCTCTGGAGTACGCGGTCTGGACACTTGACGTCGCAAGTGGGTAGATCGTCATCACCTCGATCGCGGCTCGAATCACACGTCTCCGCGCTTCGCGCAGCGTCTCGAGGACCACGGAATTCTCGCATTGATGGCTCGGTCGGCGATTCCTACGATGACGCGCTGTTGGAGAACACTCCTTCTCCACACTCAAGGCCGAGCTCGCCTACCGGAGATCGTGGCGGACCCGCGAGGAGGCCGGAGTCCGGAACGTCGCCGGGTGGGCGCACGCCGTGCATGAGCCCACCCGGCGACCGTCAGAGCAGGTTCTCCGACAATCCGCCGTCGACCGTGTAGGTGCCGCCGGTGACGAACGACGCGCGGTTCGAGGCGAGGAACAGGGCCAACGACGCCACGTCCCCCGCTTCGCCGAACCTTCAGTGGACCTGGGCGACGACGGCGTCGAGATCGGGGATCCCGAGGTCGGCGCCGAGGTCGACGTCCCGGTCGCGCAACAGCGCCGTGTCCACGAAACCCGGGCAGATCGCGTTGGCGCGCACCCCGGCCGGGCGCAGCTCCAGCGCGAACGAGCGTGTCATGCTGATGATCGCCGCCTTCGTGGCGGAGTAGGCTCCGCACAGCGGGGCCGGCCTGAGTCCCATGATCGACGCCGTGGTGATCAGGGCACCCCCGCCCCGCTCCGCCAGCACCGCACCCGCCGCACGCAGCGTGTGGAAGGTCCCGTGCAGGTTCACATCGACTACTCCGGCCCAGGCGTCGGTCGCCGTGGACACCAGCGGACCCACAGGCCCGCTGACACCCGCGTTCGCCACCGCGACGTGCAATCCGCCGTGTCGCTCGACGACCGCGGCGACGGTGCTCGCGACCTGCCGCTCGTCGCGGACGTCGCACGCCACACCCTCGGCGTGCTCGCCGATCCGCTCGGCGGCCTGCTCGGCCGCCGCGCCGTTGAGGTCAGCGAGGACCACGGTCGCGCCCGCCGCGTGAAAGGCCTCGCCGATCGCCGACCCGATGCCGCCCGCGCCCCCGGTGATCAGCGCGACCCGGCCCGCCAGCTCCCCGGCGCTCACAGCACACCCGCCGTCAGCCCGCCGTCGACGAGGTAGTGCGCCCCGTTGACCAGCCCGGCCTGCGGCGACGCCAGAAAGGCGACCATGTCGGCCACCTCGCGGGCCTCGCCCATCCGTCCTCCCTGTTTCGCGACCACCTGCTCGAACGGCATCCCCATCGCCTCGAACGGGGCCACGAGCGCGTCGACCATCCGGGTGGGCCCGGTCAGGGCGGGGCACACGGCGTTAACCCGTACCCCGGTCGGCCGCAGCTCGACGGCCAGCGCCTCAGTCATCCGGATTACCGCGGCCTTCGACATGCTGTAGGCGGCGAGCAGCGGACTGCCCGCCGTGCCCGCGGCCGACGACATGTTGACCACCGCGCCGTGCCCGGCCGCCGACAGCGCGGGCAGCGCCGCGCGCAGGCACCGCAGGCCGCCCACCACATTGACGTCGTAGAGCCGCAGGACCTCGTCGTCGGCGGTCTCCAGGAGCGGTCCGACCGCCTCGACCCCGGCGTTGTTGACCAGCACGTCGAGCCCGGCGAAGGCCTCGACGACCCGGCCGACGGCCGACCGCACCTGCTCGGCCGACCGGACGTCCGCGCCGACGCCGAGGTGGCCGGTCCCCAGCTCGGCGGCGGTCGCGGCCGCGGCGTCGGCGTCGACGTCGAGCACCGCGACCCTGGCGCCGTCGGCGGCGAACCGTTCGGCGATCGCCCGGCCGAGGCCCGAGGCGCTGCCGGTGACCAGGACGCCCGTCATGCGTTCACCATCACGGGCACGACCGGGGCGAACTCCGACCCGGGGGCGAAGTGCCGGTGCAGGAAGTGCAGCTGGTGGGCGACGGCCTGCTCGAACCACTCGCTGCCGGGGTAGACGTCGAAGTGGTCGCACGGGTAGTGGCGCACGTCTGCCCGGGCCCGGAAGGCCGCCCTGCGCGCGGGCGCGGGCGGCGCGCTCTGGTCCTCGTCCGCGATCTGCACCAGCATCGGGCAGCGCACGTCCTTGGCCCGTCGGCCGGGCCGGTAGGCGCCGACCGCCGCCGCCGACCGGGCGGGCACCCGGTTGGTCCAGGTGGGCCCGGCGATCCGGCGGTACTCGGCCGCAGCCCCCGGGGCGGTCATGACACCCACCGCTCCGGGCTCGGCGACGACAGGCAGCGTGACCGGCGTTCCGCCGCGGGCGGCCGCCACCAGGTCCGCGGCGACTGCGGCGGAGACGCCGGTGGCGGCGGCGCCGAGGTTGCCCACGGCGCCCCGCATAGCGACCGGGCCGTCGACGGCCGGGGTGAGCGCGATCGCGCCCGCGATCCGCGGATCCGCGGCGGCGACCGGGAACACGTGCCCACCGGAGAGCGACACCCCCCAGACGACGATCCGGTCGGGGTCGACCCCGGCCAGCGAGCGGGCGAACGCAACGGCGCCGCGGTAGTCGGCCACCTGGGCCGCCGGGGACACGGTGCCGGGGGTGCCCCCGATGCTCTCGCCGAACCCGCGGTAGTCGAAGGCCAGCACGTGCAGGCCGGCCGCGGCGAACCGCTCGGCGAAACCCTCGAGGCCGGAGTCTCGGGTCGCCGCGAAGCCGTGCGCCATGACCACGCAGGGCAGTCCGCTCGACCCCGCGAAGGTCTCGCCCGACGGCGCGTAGTGCCAGGCGGCCAGGGTGCCGCCCGGCACCGCGATCTGGATGTCAGTGCGCATCGACGCGCTCCTTCCCGATCTGGGTCGCGGCTCGCCCGGCGAGCGCCACGGGACCCTGCCCGCGGGCCCGCTTGCGGCCCGCGGGCAGCTCGCGGCGGACCATGTCGTCGGCGTACACGTGGTAGTCGAGCTGCTGGGTATGCCGCGCGCTGTCGTGCATGTGGCCCAGGTAGCGCTCGTGGTCCGCGGCGATTGCCGCCTTCATCTTCGGCACCGCCGGTGGGCGGTAGGTGCCCGCGAGGTAGCGCGCCACCAGTGAGGCCTGGCACTCGACGAACGGGAACAGGGTCGGGATGGCCTGCCCGAACCCGACCAGCATCAGGTCGTCGATCCCCGGGACCAAGATCCGCTTGAACAGGTCGATCCGGTTGTCCGGCGCGGACAGGAAGTCCTCGTCGAAGAACGGGAAGGTGATGTTGTAGCCGGTGGCCCAGATGATGACGTCGATGTCCTCGACGGAGTCGTCGACGAACCGGACGCGGTTGCCCTCGAGCGCGCGCACATTGGGCTTCGCCACGGCGTCGCCGGACCCGAGCCGGACCAGCAGCTCACTGGACTGGGTCGGGTGCGCCTCGAGGAAGTGGTGGTTGGGCTGGGGGAGCCCGTAGTGGGTCATGTCGCCGGAGAGCAGCCTGGGCAGCGCGCGGGCCAGGTAGCGCTGCGGCTTCATCGGCAGCCGCGGGAAGGTCGAGATCAGCTGGTCGACCGGCTTGCCGAGCATGTACTTCGGCACGACCCAGGCGCCCGAGCGGGTCGACAGGAAGACCCGGTTGCGGTTGCTCTGCTGGGAGAGCTCCGAGACGATGTCCGACGCGCTGTTGCCGATCCCGACCACCAGGATTCGCTTGCCGCGCAGGTGCAGCGGCTCCTCCGGGTCGATGTAGTGGTGCGAGTGCATCGTCTCGCCGTCGAACGTGCCGGGGAACTGCGGGAACCGAGGGTCCCAGTGGTGGCCGTTGCCCACCACCAGCACGTCGTAGTGCCGGGTCTCCCCGTCCGAGGTGTCGATCCGCCACCCACCCCCGTCCAGCCGCTCAGCGTGCTTCACAGAGGTGTTGAAGCGGATGTGGCGCTTGAGGTCGAACGCCGCGCTGTAGTCCTCCAGATACTGCTGCACCTGCGAGTGGTGCGGGAAGTCCGGGTAGCTCGTGGAGATGGCGAAGTCCTTGAACCGCAGGCCCTCCGCCGAGGTGTCGATGTGCAGCGAGCGGTAGGCGCTCGAGTGCCCATTGGAGTTCTTGAACGCCCAGTTCCCGCCGACGCGGTCGCCACTCTCGAAGGTGTCGAACGGGATGGCGTAGTCGCTGAGGATCTTGCTCGTGGTGAGTCCGCTGATGCCCGCACCGATCACACAGACGGTCGGACGCGGCGGCACTGCCGTGGTCATCGTGCCTCCTGGCGCACCCGGCCCACACCACCGGCTCTGGTGGTGATCGGGGTGACCAGCGCGACAGTAGCCCAGAGTCGACGTCTGTCAAAAATAGTCGTCGTATGTCGACTATGTGGGTGCTGTGGCAGGCTGGGCCGGTGCCCCCGAGACCCGCCAAGGCATCGACCGAGCGAGACTGGCTGCGCCCGAGCAAGGGCGAGGAACGGCGCGCGGACCTGCTCCACGCGCTCGAGGGAATGCTGGCCGAGCGCCGGCTGGCAGAGATCGGCGTCGACGACATCGCCGGCGCGGCGGGCGTCCGGCGCACGGCGTTCTACTTCTACTTCGCCAACAAGGCCGCTGCGGTCGCGGCCCTCCTCGAGGACGCGTTCGACGCACTGATCGCCGGAGCCCAGGACTTCCTCGGCCGCGGCGGCGACCCGATCGAGGCACTCCGCGACGCCCTCACCGCCTTGTGGGAGTCATGGCGCGTCCGGCGATCCGTCATGCTCGCGATGTTCGACGCCCGCGACATCGACGAGTCGGTCCGCGGGATATGGGACGAGTGGCTGGAGAGCTTCGTCGAGCCGGTGGGCGCCGTCGTGCGGGAGGAGCGGGCGACCGGCCGTGCCCCGGCCGGGCCCGATCCCGCCGTGCTGGTCCGGCTCCTCGTCGGGATGAACGCGTCGGCGCTTGAGCGGTGGTGTCGAGGTGGACACGACGAGGTGCCTGCGGACGTGGTGGAGGGGATGGTCCACGTCTGGGTCACTGCGCTCTACGGTCGGGCGGACGCCCAGACCTAGCATCCCGAGACCGCTGCTCAGATCGTGAGCAGGATCTTGGACGCCCGCGCCTCCCCGAGGTCGGCGAGCGCTGCGAGCAGGTCGGCGAGTGGGCGCTCCTCGACCCAGCCGGTCGTGTCATAGGCGCCCTCGGCCATCGCGGCGATGACGGCGTCGAAGTCGGCGGGCAGGTAGGCGAGGGAGCCGACGACCTCGGTCTCGCCCAGCACCAGCATCGTCGGGTTGAGCTCGACGGCCTGCTCGTGCGCGGCGACCACGACCGCACGTCCGCCGGGGGTGAGCGACGCCAGGGTCGCAAGGAAGGCGGGGGCTGCACCCGCGGCGTCGAAGGCCGCGTCGACCCCCGCGCCGTCGGTGAGGGGGTCCACCGTCTTTGCGAGGTCCTCGGCGGCCGGGTCGACGACGTGGGCGCCGAGGGCCGCGACGGCGGCCCGCCGCACCGCGCTCGGTTCGGACACCACCACCCGTTCCACCCCGCGGGCCCGCAGGGCGAACCAGAGCCCGATCCCGATGGGCCCGGCGCCGGCCACGAGCGCCGACCCACCGGGTCGCACCCGGCTCGCGGTGACCGCGCGCCACGCCACCGCCATGGGCTCCACCAGTGCGCCGAGACGCAGGTCGACGCCGTCCGGGAGCAGGTGCAGCCGCTCGGCGGCCACCACGACGTGCTCCGACATTCCTCCACCCTCGGCGGTCAGACCCAGGAAGCCCACCGTGCGGCAGGCGTTGACCCGTCCGGTGGTACATGCCGCGCAGCGCCCGCACGAGAAGATCGGGAACACGGCGGCCCGGTCGCCCGGACGCACCGTGGTCACCCCCTCCCCGACCTGCTCGACGGTGCCGGCGAACTCGTGTCCCATCACCTGGGGCGGCTGTGCGCCAGTCAGGGGGTGCGGACGTGTCGGGTCGACGCCCACGGCCTCGGGGGCGTGGACGAGGTGCAGGTCGGAGCCGCAGATCCCGGCGTACCCCGGGCGGAGCAGGACCTGTCCGGGGCCGGGCGCGGGCTCCGGGACGTCGTCGATGCGCACGTCCTGGCGTGCGTGGAACCGGGCGGCCCGCATGTCAGACGACCTCGGTGGAGGTCCCGGCGGTCGCCGCTACCTCCTGCTGGTACTTCTCGCTCATGTGGGCGATGGCCTGCAGCTGGGCCTGCGAGTGCCCCTCCCGGACGGCGACGGCGCGGGCCTTCGCGTCGAGAGTGGGCTGGGCCTGCCCCTGGAAGTGGGGGATCACCTCGCTCGCGAGCAGCTCGTAGGAGCGCCTGGTCTTCTCCGGCGTGGCCCACTCGTGGCCGAGCAGCAGGAAGCTGCCGAACCCGCCCGAGTGCTCGGCGAGCCGCTCGATCTGGGCACGTGCCTGCTCCGCGGTGCCGATGACCCCGATCCCGTTGTCGTTGATGAAGCTGATCATCTCCTTGACGTTGCTGCCGTCCACGGCCATCTGGGGGAAGGCCGCGGTGTGCGCGAAGTACTCGAACCAGGCCTCGATGCCGTGCTCCACGTCGGCGTGCGCCTGCTCCTCAGTCTCCGCGATGTGCATGGGGGAGACCAGCCGCCAGTCATCCCGGTCCACCGTCGTGCCTGCCGCCGCCGCCCGCTCCTCCATGATCGTCCAATGGTTGGCGAGGGCGTTGAACCCGTCGATCGTGAGGGTGGCGCCGATCGACAGCAGGCCGAGGCCGTGGGTCCCGGCCAGGCGGGGTCCGGTGGGCGACACGACCGCGGCCACCACGACGTCGAACAGCGGGTCGGAGTACGGACGCAGCTGCAGCCGGGCGTCGATCAGCTCGTGGGTCCGGGTCTTGGCGGATACAGTCTCGCCGTTCAGCAGCCGCAGCACGATGTCGAGGTTCTCCTCGAGCAGCTCGCGGGTGTCGGTGGGGTTCAGCCCGATCATGGCGGAGTCGGTCGGCAGCGATCCCGGACCGACCCCGAGCATCACTCGGCCATGGGTGAGGTGGTCGAGCAGGACCATCCGGTCCGCCGCCCAGAGCGGGTTGTGGTAGCTGAGCGAGATCACGCCGGTGCCGAGCTTGATCCGCCGAGTCCGGGCGCCCGCCGCCGCGATGAAGATCTCCGGTGAGGAGATGATCTCGCTGCCCGCCGAGTGGTGCTCGCCGAACCAGACCTCGTCGTAGTCGAGGTGGTCGAGCCAGGTGACCAGGTCCAGGTCGCGGTGCAGGGCGGCGGTGGGGTTGGTGCCCGCCGGGTGGATCGGGGCGATGAACGCCCCGAAGCGCAGTCGGGACATGAGGCTCCTCCTCGTCGGGGTGGCGATCGCCGAGCCGGTGCAGGCGGTCGCGGATGGCCTCACGGTAGGAGCCGGGGTGGCGGGGGTCACTGCACGAAAGTGCAGTGAGCCGCGTGGCCCCGAGGTGGTTCACTCGCCGCACCGACCGGCCGCGAGGCCCCTGAGCAGGAAGGACACTCCGATGTTCGACTTCACCGACCGGGTGGTGATCGTCACCGGCGCCGCGAACGGCATGGGCGAGGTCACCGCCCACTCCTTCGCCGCCGCGGGCGCCACCGTCGTCATGATCGACCGCGACGCCGAGCGAACGCCGCTGGTCGAGGAGGCCGTCCGCGCCGCCGGTGGCACGGCCACGTCCTTCGTGGCCGACGTGCAGGAGGAGGGCCTGGTCCAGGAGATCGTCGAGAAGGTCGTCGCCGACCACGGCCGCATCGACGTCGTCGACAACAACGCCGCGGCGATCGAGCTCGGGGCGCAGGAGACACCGGTCGGGGACATGTCAGGGGACTTCCTCCTGGCGACGATGCGCGGCACCGCGCTGCCGGGAATGTTGCTGACCCGCCACGTCCTGCCGGTGATGGTGGCGCAGGGCGGCGGCAGCATCGTCAACATCGCGTCGGTCTCGGGGATCGCGGGGGAGACGTTCATGACCGCCTACGGCATGGCCAAGGCGGCGGTCATCCAGCTGACCAGATCGACCGCCGTCCAGTACGGGCGGCACGGGATCCGCTGCAACGCGATCGCCCCCGCGTTCGTGGCCACCCGCAACAACGACCTCTACGCCCCGCCGGAGCTGCGCAAGGTCTACGAGCGCAACGTGCCGTTGGGCTTTGTGGCGCAGCCGCGACACATCGCGGACACCGCGCTGTTCCTTGCCTCCGACCACGCCGCGTACATCAGCGGACAGGTGATCGCCGTCGACGGCGGGCTCAGCGCCAGCGCCGCCACCAACGCCGACATGGGCATGTAGCTAGACCCACACGGCCCTTGTCGCGATGGGCCGAATAGTCTAGTCCTCATTCACCACCATCGACGATGGGACGCTTCGTGCGGACGAGAGTGCAGCTGCTGTGTGCCTGGAGCGGGTTCGCCATGCTGGCGGGCACCTTGGCGGGCTTCCTGGTCGCCGGGGTGCTGCCGCTGCCGCCCGCCGCGTGGTGGCCCGCCGACCGGGTGCTCGCCTTCTACACCGACTCGCCCACCACCACGCGGGTCGGGTTCGTGCTCGCGAGCATGTCCGTCGGGCTGCTGTTGCCCCTGGTGGGGTTGCTGTCGGCGCACCTCGTCGGAATCGAGGGCCGAGTCCCCGTGCTCGCGTTCCTGCAGCTGCTGGGCGGTGCCGTCACGGGTGTGATGCTGCTGGTCCCGCTGCTGATGATGGCGGTGTGCGCCTTCCGCGTGGACCGCGACCCGGCGCTGGTCCTGCTGCTGCACGACCTGGCCTGGCTGCTCCTGCTGCCGCCGGTCGTGCCCTTCATGCTGCAGGCCGTCGCGGTCGGGGTGGCGGTGCTGGGCGACCGCTCGGCGGAGCCTCTCATGCCGAGGTGGGTGGGCTACCTGAACCTCTGGATCGCCTTCCTCTTCCTGCCGGGCGTGCTGCCGTTCTTCTTCTACTCCGGCCCCTTCGCCTGGCAGGGGGTGTTCGTCTTCTGGCTCGCCCTCGCCGCGGTGGGGGCCTGGGTGGTGACGATGGCGCTGAGCCTGCGCCGGGTCGTCCTGCGGGACACGGCGCGGACGTGAGCGAGGCCGACCTCCCCGAGTTCCTCCGGCACGACCCGCCGCCGCCCACCGAACCTGTCCGGACGACCGCACGTCGCGACGGGGTGCCCGGCGAGCCGGGGCTGTGGGTGGTCGTCCTGGGCGACCTCGTGGTCTTCGCCGCCTTCTCCGTGGCGGTCGGCTGGGAGGGCCGGGCCGAGCGGGCGGACACCGCCGCCGCGGCCGGACGGCTGCTGATGGGCGCCGGTGCCCTGAACACGGTGGTGCTCCTGACCGGATCCCTGCTGGTCGCGAGCTTCGTCCAGCGGGGTTCGCGGCCCGCGGTGGTCCGCCGTGCCCTGTGGGGCACCCTCGCGTGCGCGGCGGTGTTCGCCGTCGTCAAGGCGGTGGAGTACGACCACGCAGTGGCCGTGGGCGCGGTCCCCGGCGCGGGGATCTTCTTCGTCTACTACTGGGTGCTCACGGGGATCCATCTGGCGCACCTGGCCGTCGGTGCCGTGCTGCTGGTCGTCCTGCTGCGGCGGGTGGGGGCGGGCACGGCCGAGCCGCGGTTCACCGAGGGGGTGGCCGTCTACTGGCACCTCGTCGACCTGTTGTGGATCCTGCTGTTCGGGGTGCTCTATGTGGTGCCCGTGACGTGAGGCGGCTCGTTGCGGTGTGGGCCGGACTCGTCGTGGCGACGGCGGCGACCTGGTGGCTGGCGGCCGACCACGTCCCCGAACAGGCGCTGCGCCTCGGTGCCGTCGCCGCGGTCGTGCTGACGTGCGTGAAGCTGTGGTTGCTGGCCCGGCACCTGATGGACCTGCGTGCCGCGGCGGTCCCGCTGCGCCGCGCGGTGGACGCCTGGGTGTTACTCCTCGGGGCTGCGCTGGTGGCCCTGGCCGTGCTGTGAGTAGCCCTGTGTCAAGCCGCTCGGTGTTGATGGGCTTGGGCGGCGCGGTGTCGGGTGGGGTCGTAGGGGGTGTTGGTCTGCCAGCATTTCCAGATCACGCCGAGCCAGGCGCGGGCGAGGATGCGCACGGCGTGGGGGTGGTCGTGGCCGCGGGCGATGGCGTGGGCGTAGAGGTGGCGGGCCCAGGGGCTGGCGTGGCGGGAGTCGCCGGCGAAGTCGCAGATCGCGTCGCGGAGCTGTTTGTCTGCGGCCCAGCGGAAGCTGACGATTGTGCGTTTGCCGGACTGGCGGGTGGAGGGGGCGACCCCGGCCAGGCAGATCAGCGAGTCCGGGGTGGGGAACCGGCCGCGGGCGTCGCCGATCTCGGCGAGCAG